>NZ_JBANFL010000030.1:0-47496 GCF_037154135.1 Sphingobium aquiterrae | reverse complement strand
ACCATCGAAATGAGGGGTCCCTTTTAGACGCCGATCACCCCGCTAACGGGGTCCTTTTTGCACGCCGATCCACACCCTATTCGCGGCCCGCACGGATGGCTGCGCCCGCCGCGAAGGGCGCGATGGCGACCAGCAGCAGGGAGGACGCGGCCAGGAATTTGAGCGCCGCGCCGCTCCCCGGCCCGAGCGATCCGGCCCCGAAGATGAGCAGTGGCACCGCGAGCGGCAGGGCGAGCAGCCCGGCGAGCGCGCCGCTGGAGCGCAGGCCGGCCGTCAGGGCGCTGACCATCAGGCCGAGGGCCGCCAGCGCCGGCGTGCCCATGGCGAGCCCGGCTTCGACCAGCAGGATGGTGTCGCCGTCCAGCTTCAGCAGCGCGGCGGCGGGCAGCGCGGCGATCATCAGCGCCGGGCCGAAACCCAACCAGTGCGCGATGAGGATGGCGAGCGCGACGAATTCCTCGCCGATGCCGCGCAGCGCCAACTGGTCCAGCACGCCGGCCATGCGATCGGGCGCGACCAGCCGGTCCACGGGCAGCAACGCCGCGAGCAGCGCCGCGATCCACAACATGCCGCCGCCCGCGCGCGCCAGCAGCGTGGCATCGGGCCCGACGGCAAAGGGGAAGAGCGCGGCGACCAGCAGCAGGAAGGCGACCGGCAGCCACAGCCCGCCCGAGCGCCAGGACTGGCCAAGGTTGCGGGCGACAAGGCGGAGGAGCATGGTCATGCTCCGGCCTCCATGCCCTCATCCTTGGGGCGCAGCGCGGCAAGATCGATGTCGATGCACGGCGCGAAGGGCAGCGGCTGGTGCGAGGCGGCAAGGATGATGCCGCCGCCCGCCAGATGCCGGGTCATCAGGTCGCCCAGCATCGCGATCCCCTGCGTGTCGAGGCCGTTGGCGGGCTCGTCCAGCAGCCAGATCGGCGCGTTGCTGGCCAGCACCCGCGCCAGCACCGCGCGCTTGCGCTGGCCGGTGGAGAGCATGCGTAACGGGATGTCGGCAAGGCGCGCAAGGCCGGTCGCGTCCAGCGCCGCGACGACGCCCGCATCGCCTGATCCATCCAGCTCCGCCCAGAAGCCGAGCGCGCGGGCCAGCGGCAGGTCGAGGTCGAGCGCCAGCGCCTCGTCCGCCAGCGCCATCGCGCCTTCGCGTGAGACGGTGCCGGCGCACAACGGCAGCAGCCCGGCGATGACGCGGATCAGGCTGGACTTGCCGGTGCCGTTGGGGCCGCGCAGTAGGCCCGCCTCCCCGGCGCGGAGGCAAAGGTCCACGCCCGAAAACAGCATCCGCCCGCCGCGCACGCAGCCCAGGCCCGTCACTGTCAGCATGGCAGCGCTCATGCCGCGACCATGTCCTCCAGCGCGTGCATGTCCTCGTCCGACAGGCCGAAATGATGGCCGACCTCATGGATGACGACATGCGCGATCAGCGCCGGCAGCGACACGCCGGTTTCCACCCATTCGTCCAGCAGCGGGCGGCGATAGAGATGGATGGTCGGCGGCATGTCGCCGGTCTGCGCTTCCTGCCCGATCGGCCGGCCGGAATAGAGGCCGGTCAGCTGGAAGGGATCGTCCAGGCCCATCTCCGCCAGCACGTCATCCGTCGCGAAATCCTGGACGAAGAGGACGATATTCCTCAGATGGGCAGCGAAAGGGTCTGGCAGGCGCGACAGCGTTTCCAGCGCCAGCGCCTCGATCCGGGCGTCGTCGGGCGCGAAATGCGGCGGTTGACCATGCTCTGCCATCGCTGCGACATAGGGCAAGCATGGCATGGAGGCCAGCATCTTGGCTGAAGGCATAAGGGAAGGATGATGAATGGTCGTTAAACTGGATGATACGGAACGCGCCATGGCGCTGGCCAACCTGCCGCTCTGGTCGAGCGTGTCGGAGCCGGACGGCATCATGCGCAGCTTCACCTTCGGCAGCTTCGTGGATGCCTTCGGTTTCATGAGCCGGGTGGCGCTGCTGGCGGAAAAGGTGGACCATCATCCCGAATGGTCCAATGTCTATAATCGCGTGGAGATCACCCTCACGACCCATGACGCCGGCGGCCTTTCCGCGCGCGACACGGCGCTGGCGGCGCAGATCGACGCGCTGGTGGCGTGATTGGCGGTCGTGCGGGTGGATGCCGGGCAGATGGTTGCGTCGCTCTTGAGCAATGCGGGGACCGCCGTTAAGGTCCGCCGATCTTTGGCGGGGCCGTTCCGGTCCCGCCGTTTCCGACCATCATCGCAGGAGTTCTGGATGCCCTCGTCCGTCACGCCGTTCCTTGCCCTTGCCAAAGCGGGTGCGCGTCTGGTGGCCCCGCTTGCGGCGGTCGCGATGCTGGCGGCCTGTGGCGGCGGTGGCGGCACGCAGGGCAACAGCGTCGCGCTGAAGGATCTGGAAAAGGCGGACGGCACGACGACCGATGCGATGACCGATCTGGACGGCGTGCGTGCCGAAGGCACGGCGCTTGCCGAAACCGGCAATGCGACCGCCGCGAAGCCTGCCGGTGGTGCTGCAGGCAATGAGGCCGCGCCCAAGGCCGCCGACAACAGCGCAGAGGTGCTGACGGAGCAATGATGTTCATCCCCGGTGCAGGCGATGCGCGCCAGAATAAGCGCGCCGTGCCATCATCGGGGAAGGGCTGGAGGTTTCGGGCGTCCGGCCATATACAGGGAGCGACCGGCAAAGGCCGGCAGCAGAATATTGAAGAGAAGGTGCCACACGTGATCCGCAAGACTGTATTGACGCTCGCCGCGGCGTTTTCTGCGCTGGCGATGGGCGCGTCTCCTGCGTCCGCGCAGTTCTTCTGGAGCCCGCCCGATCTTTCCACCCCGCCCGTGACCGGGGCCGAGCCGTCGATGGCCCTCAACATGCCCGGCGCGACGCCGGAAGAGCTGAAGGCGGGGCTGGTGTGGAACATGCGCGCCGCGCTGAATGTCGCGGCGCTGCAATGCCAGTTCGAACCGACATTGCTGACGCTGAGCAACTACAATGCGATGCTGGCCCATCACAAGGCGGAACTGGGCCGATCCTTCGACACGGTCGGCGCCTATTTCCAGCGCACGGTGGGCAAGGGCAAGGCGGGGCAGACGGCCTTCGACCAATATGGCACGCGCATCTATTCCGCCTTTTCGACGGTGCAGGCGCAGCGCAATTTCTGCGAGATTTCCGGGTCCGTCGGGCGCGACGCGATCTTTGCCGATCGCGGCAAGCTGTATGAAGTGGCGCAGAAGCGCATGGGCGAGCTGCGCCGCTCGCTGACGATGGCGGGCGAGCAATATTTCGGCAATCCCGGCTATAATTTCAACGCCAACCTGCCGCCGTTCGAGGATAATTGCTGGAAGAAGGGCAAGATGTCGACCGCGTGCAAGGCGCAGTGGGATGCGATGCCGCCGATCAGGAAGGCTGGCAGCTGAGCGATCCGGGCACTCAGCCGCCCTTGCGGTTGAAGCGCAGCTCGCTGACGATCACGCCCGCGACGATCAGCACGCCGCCGACCAGCGCGGCGGGGCCAAGCCGGTCGCCCGCCATGCGCCCGATGATGCCGCCCCAGACCGGCTCTGCCGCGTAGATCAGCGTCGCGCGGGTTGCCGACACCGTGCGCTGCGCCCAGTTCATCACAAGCTGGATGAGGGCGCTCATCGCCCCCAGCCCGCAGGCCGTCGTCGCCAGCAGCCATGAAAAGGGCGGCACCGCTTCGCCCGTCACCGGCATCGTGGCGAAGGCGAGCAGGGCGGTCACGGCCAGCTGGATCACCGTTACGCGCAGCACATCGACCTTGCCCGCCCACAGGCTGATGAGGATGATTTCGAACGCGATGGCGACGGTGCTGACCAAGGTCAGCATCTCACCCTTGTCCAGGGCAAGGCCATGCTGCGGCCCGGCGACCAGCAGCAGCCCGGCAAAGGCGAAGGCGACGCCGATCCAGCTCATCAGATGTGGCCTGCGCCGCAGGATGATCCACTGGAGCAGCGGCACCAGCGGCACATAGCAGGCGGTGATGAAGGCGCTGGTGCTGCTGGCGATGGTCTGCAATCCCCAGGTCTGCAGGCTGTAGCCGACATAGATGCCGATACCGATGCTCACGCCCGCCGCGACCTCCCGCCATGTGGTCCCGCGCAGATGGGGGATGGCGAGCAGTGCCGCGATCCCCGCCGCCGTGGTGAAGCGCAGCCCCACGAAGAAGAAGGGACCGGAGACCGTCATGGCCGTCTTCACGATGAGGAAGGTCGTGCCCCAGAGCAGGGTGATGCCGATCAAGGCCAGCTCCGCCCGGCCGATAAGCAGGCGGGGGGCAGGCATGGGCTTGTCGAGAGCGGCGTTGTGCAACATAGTGCGCAGCCTGTTATGAGCACTATATTGCACAGTCAAGCCCCCGGCGGCGGCACGGCGCGGCCCGATGTCCTGGCCCATGTCGCCGGCAATGTCCGCCGGCTGCGACAGGCGCGGGAGATGAGCCAGTCCGCGCTCGCCGAGCGTTCGGGCATCAGCCGCCGGATGATCGTGGCGGTCGAAAGCGGCGAGGCCAATGTCAGCCTGTCATCGCTCGATCGTCTGGCCGAAGCGCTGGGCGTCAGCTTCGCCGAGATCGTGCGATCGCCCGAGGCGACCGACAATCGCCGGATCGACAGCGTCGCATGGCGCGGCGACGATCCCGACAGCCGGGCGATCTTGCTGGGCACGGCCCCCGCCACGCGTGAGGCGGAGCTGTGGATCTGGACCCTGGCGGAGGGGGAGCGCTACCCGGCGGAAGCCGATTCGGCCGCCTGGCATGAAATGCTGTACGTGATCGCAGGCGAACTGCATGTGGAAACCGCCGAGGGGCGTCAGGTGGTGAAGACGGGGGATTTCCTGATCTTCACCAGCGACCGGCCCTATGTCTTCGCCAATGGCGGCCGGGGCGTGGTGCGTTTCGTGCGGAACGTGGTGCTGTAGGCGCCTTCGTGCCGGCGGGGACGGGTGCCGTTGCAGCGCCCGCCCCCTTGCAGGCTCAATTCTTCATGTCTTTCCCGGCGTTCTCCAGCGCTGCGCCGGCATTGCGCTTCGCCTCGGCGGCTCCATGCTGGGCCTCGGCCGCCGCGTCGGAAGCGGCTGCGCCGATCCTGTCGCTCGCCCGGTCGATGGCGGCGCCAGCCTTGTCGAGGCCGTTGGCGACCTTGTCGTCGGCATTGCCGATGCTTCGCCCGATATCGTTGCCGATTGCATTGCCTGCCGCCTCGACCGTGTCCGCCGATTTCTCCGAACAGGCGGCAAGGCCCGTCGCGGCTATCAGGGCAAGGACCGTTGCTGGAATGGCGCGCATATCATCTCCCGTATCTGTGCATGGTAGGGGAGATAATCGTTCACGGCGCACATGGTTGCATCCCGCCGGGCGGAGGCCGATCAGCTGCTGCGCAGCGCCGCCACCATGGAGCGGTCCTCCTGCGGGATCAGTCCTTCCAGCACGCGCCAGAATCCGGTGACGGAGCCCTGGCCCGCCTGCGCATAGGCGCTGGCCATCTTCTCGCGCAGGGCCCGGAACAGATCGGCTTCCAGGGCCGCGCCCGATGCCGTCAGGCGCAGCAGTTTCTGCCGGCGGTCGCGCGGCCCCGGCCGGGATTCGATATAGCCACGCTCGACCAGCTCGTTCAGTACGCGGCCAAGCGATTGCTTGGTGATCGCCAGCAGCTTCAGCAATTCGCTCACCGTCAGGTCGGGCTGGCGCGAGATGAAATATAATGCCCGATGATGCGCCCGGCCCAGCCCCAGCATGCCCAGACCTTCGTCGATCGATCTAGTCAGATTGCTGTAACCGAAATAGAGCAGCTCCACGCCGCGACGAATCTCGTCTTCGCGCAGGAACAGCGGGGAGGCGGGTGAAATTTGGACAGTCATCTTGACCTATATTGCCTGATCTTTTAGGGCGGGGCAAGTTTAATGCGCCAATATGGTGTTGCAGCGCAACATTGATGCACATGCCATGCCTGGCAGGATGAAGAGGACGACATGACCGCTCTGGAGTTCACGATCGAAGCGAATGCTGCGCCGATGCCCGCAGACCAGCGGGATGCGTTGCTTGTGGACCCCGGCTTCGGCAAGCTGTTCACCGATCACATGGTCGTCATCCGCTACAGCGTGGACAAGGGCTGGCATGACGCGAAGGTGACGGCGCGCGCGCCCATCCCGATGGACCCGGCCGCGTCCGTCCTTCATTATGCGCAGGAAATCTTCGAGGGCATGAAGGCCTATCGCATGGCCGACGGTTCCACCGCGCTGTTCCGCCCGGAGGCCAATGCCCGCCGTTTCGCCGAATCGGCAACCCGCATGGCGATGCCGGTGCTGCCCGAGGATGTGTTCATCGAATCGGTGCGCCAGCTGGTCGAGATCGACCGGGCGTGGATTCCCTCCGGCGAAGGCGGCGCGCTCTACCTGCGCCCGTTCATGTTCGCGAGCGAAGTGTTCCTGGGCGTGCGGCCGGCGCATGAATATCTCTACTTGGTCATTGCCTCGTCGGTCGGCGCCTATTTCAAGGGCGGGGCCAAGGCGATCACCATCTGGGTGTCGCAGGATTATACCCGCGCCGCGCCCGGCGGCACCGGCGCCGCCAAATGCGGCGGCAACTATGCCGCCAGCCTTGTCGCACAGGCGCAGGCGATCGAGAAGGGCTGCGATCAGGTCGCCTTCCTCGACGCGGTCGAACGCCGCTGGGTCGAGGAGCTGGGCGGCATGAACCTGTTCTTCGTGTTCGATGACGGCACCATGGTCACGCCGCCGCTGTCGGGCACGATCCTGCCCGGCATCACGCGCGACTCCATCCTGACCCTGGCGCGCGATCAGGGCATCACCGTGCGCGAGGCGCCCTATGCCTTCGACCAGTGGCGCGCCGATGCGCAGAGCGGCCGGCTGGTCGAAACCTTCGCCTGCGGCACGGCGGCGGTCGTCACGCCGGTCGGCACCGTGCGTTCGGTCGAGGGCGATTTCACCGTCGGCAGCGGTGGCCCGGGCCAGCTGACGCAGCGGATGCATGCGGCGCTCACCTCCATCCAGCGCGGCACGGCGGCCGATCCGCATGGCTGGGTGACGCATCTGTAGGTTGCACGCCTGAGGCTACATTCATGCTACAAAGCGTGTAATCGCCGACATCCGGCGGTTACACGCCGTCCCTAGAGCGATCCGCACAGGCCAAAAGGCCGCCAACGGATCGAGGGACATCGGCGTGAACGAACAACAGGCGCATGCGCATGATCTGGGCTTGTCCCATGATCTGCGAATCCTGGCACATCAGCAGGTCGGCCGGCGGCGGACGCTCCACCTCCTTTTCTCTGCGGGAACGGCCGCGCTTGTCGGCGCCTGTGGCGGTGGATCGAGCGGCACCGGCAGCGCCAGTTCGACCGCCAGTTCCAGCACATCCACCAGTTCGTCGAGCAGCGCCACCAGCAGCTCTTCGTCGGGCACGGGCAGTACGTCCACGACCTGCATTGCCGACCCCAGCGAAACCAACGGCCCCTATCCGGCCGACGGGTCGAACAGCCGCAACGGCACGGTCGTCAATGTGCTGGATGACAGCGGCATCGTGCGCACCGACATCCGGTCCAGCTTCGGCACGTCCACGGCGACGGCAACCGGCGTCTACACCACGCTCACCATCACGCTGGTCAATGTGAACAACAGCTGCGCGCCGCTGGCCGGCTATGCGATCTATATCTGGCACTGCACGGTGAACGGCCAATATTCGCTCTACGACCTGCCGTCGGAAAATTATCTGCGCGGCGTGGGCGTGACGGACGCGAACGGGCAGGTGACGTTCACCACGATCTTCCCCGGCTGTTATTCGGGGCGCTATCCCCATATCCATTTCGAGGTCTATCCCGGCGTCGCGCTGGCGACGAGCTATGCGAATCGCATCCTGACCTCGCAGTTCGCCATGCCTGCGGACGCCTGCAGCACCGTCTATGCGACGACCGCCTATGCCTCCAGCCGCACCAATTTCGCCAGCACCACCACGGCCAACGACAATGTCTTTGGCGACAACACATCCGCGCAGATCGCCACCATGACCCCTGGCATGACCGGCGACATCACCAATGGCTTTACCGGCACCGTGACCGTTGGCGTCGCGATCTGAGCGCAACAGGGGGCCGCAGCGTGCCGCCGGGAAGCAAGGCGCACGCGGCAAAAGGGCAAGGGGGGCTTTGCGCCAGACCATGGAAGACGATATGCCTGTGACCATGCCCGGCCGTGTCGGCCCGGTGGGAGCATCGATGGACCTTGCGACCCGCATCATGGTGGTGGATGACGATGCCGGCATCCGCGATCTGCTGACCGAATTTCTGGAACGGCACGGCTATGCGGTCGAAACCGCCGCCGATGGCGCGGCGATGGACCGGCTGCTCGAACGATCCTCCTTCGACCTTGCCGTGCTCGACGTGATGCTGCCCGGCGAGGACGGCCTGTCGATCCTGCGGCGGCTCCAGGCCGGCGGTGGCGACATGCCCGTCATCATGCTTTCCGCCGTCGGCACGGATATCGACCGGATCGTGGGGCTGGAACTGGGGGCGGAGGATTATCTGCCCAAGCCGTGCAACCCGCGCGAATTGCTGGCGCGCATCCGCACCGTGCTGCGGCGTGCGCGCCATGGCGGCAAGGCCGCTGCGGCCCGGCCCGCGGTCGACATTCCCGCGCCCACGCGCTTTGCCGGCTGGTCGCTCGACATGGCGACGCGGCTGCTGCTGGACCCCGACAATGTGGTGGTGCCGCTCACCGATGGCGAATTCCGCCTGCTGCGCGCCTTTGTGGAGCATCCGCGCCGGGTGCTCAGCCGCGATCAGCTGCTCGAATATTCCGCCGGGTTGGAGACGGAGAGCTATGACCGCGCGATCGACGTGCAGGTCAGCCGCCTGCGCCGCAAGCTGGAAAGCGCGCGGGCCGATGCGGACGAGCTGATCCGGACGATCCGTAACGAAGGCTATATGTTCACGGCGCCGGTGCAGGCGCCCAGGGGATGACATTCGGCGCGCGGCGGCGCGCAAGGCGCCGCTTCAACCCACCGATTCTCGGCCGTATCGTTGCGCTTGTGGCGGTCACGCTGCTCGCGGCGCTGGGCGCGATGCTGGCCGTCACCTTCCTGGGCCCGCCGCCGCGTCCGCGTCCGCCCCTGATGCCCGATGTGCTGCTGATCGGGCGCGGCGGGCGGCTGACGGGCTATGAGTGGCGCGTAAGGGAACAGCGTCTGGCATCGGTGCCCAGGGCCGTTGCGGGCATGCGGCTGGACGTGCGGGCAACGGCCGACGTGGCCGGCCAGCTTCGCCGGTCGCCATCGGACGTCCGGCTGTTCATCGCCGTGCCGCCGTTTCGCGCGCATGCCGGCATGCGCCCGTTTCGGCCGGGCGCGGGCATGGGGCCGCGGATGATGTTCGGCGGCTTCGCCATCGCGGTGCGCGATCCGGCGGGCTGGCGGCTGGTGCAGGTGCGGCCGGGCATTTCCTGGCGCTGGTATGCCGTCACCCTCGCGATGATGACGGCGATCTTCATCCTGCTGCTGCTGCCCGCCTGGCTGGTAGCCCGGCGGATCACCCGGCCCTTGCACCGGCTGGCGCGCGGGGCCGCGCGTGCGCGACCGGAACTGTCGGCGCCTCTTGCCGTCAGCGGCCCGCCGGAGGTGCGGCAACTCGCCCATGCCTTCAACCAGATGCGCGCCCGGCTGACCGGGCATGTGACGGAACGGACGGCCATGCTGCTGGCGATCGCGCATGATCTGCGCACGCCGATGACGCGCCTTTCCTTCCGCCTGGAACATCTGCCCGATGCGATCCGCGCCCGTGCGCAGGCCGATCTGGAAGAGATGCGGGGGATGGTGACGGAACTGCTGGATTTCGTGCGGGGCGAAGGGGCGGAGGTGGCGATGGTCCGGCTGGATCTCTCCGCCTTGGTCCAGACGCTGGCGGACGATCTGGCCGATATGCAGCGTGCGGTGCAATTCCACACGACGGGCCGCGCCGTCATCATGGGCGATGCCGCCGCGTTGCGCCGCTGCATCGGCAATATCGCGGAAAATGCCGTGCGCTACGGGGGCGTGGCGCGGCTGTCGCTGCGCACCGAACAGGGCGCCGCGGTGATCGACATCGACGATGACGGCCCCGGCGTTCCGGCGGACGTGCTGGATCGCCTGTGCGAGCCCTTCTTTCGCGGGGAAAGCTCGCGCAACAGGGAAACCGGCGGCGTCGGCCTGGGCCTGGCGATCGCGCGGACCCTGGCGCTGCGTCACGGCGCAACGCTTGCCTTCGCCAATCGCCCGGAAGGCGGGCTGCGCGTCACCCTGCGCTTCGCGCTGGCGGCATAAAAGCCGCGTCACATATCGGCAGGTTTCATATTCCCTTTCGTCCGACAGCCGCTATATGCGCAGGAACGCGCCTGCCCGGAAGAACGGCCAGCGCGCCATGCTGGGGCGTCGCCAAGCGGTAAGGCAGCGGCTTTTGATGCCGCCATGCGCAGGTTCGAATCCTGCCGCCCCAGCCAGTTCTCCATCGACAAGATGGTTCGCCATGACGCGTCACGACCTCCTCCGTCATCCAGCCATCGGCCGCGTGCGGTCGACGGCGGTGGGGGTCAGGTTTCGCGCGCCAGATAATCGGGATAGTGGAACATCGCCTTGAAGACATGATGGGCGTCCGCAAACAGCGATTCGCGGTCGGCTTCCTCTTCCTTGAGCATTTCGTCCAGCGAATAGGCCATTTCCACGGACATGCGCGTGCGGCGGCGGATGACGTCGCGGGACACATGGGGAAGATAGGGGGCGTAGATATCGGCCAGCAGGTCGGCCACATAATTGTGCGAGAACAGCCTGATGTGCGTCAGGCTGGGCACGGCCCGCAGCGCCCGCATGATCCACAGCGCGCCCGGCTGGCCCCCCGTGATCCGGTCCATTTCGCGGATCAGGTCGATCACCTTTTCGGCGATCACCGCCAGGCCGGCATCCCGATAGCGCGCGACCCATGTTTCCAGCGCGACATTCTGCTTTTCCATCAGCCGTTCGGCCAGGGCCTCCACGATCGCATATTTGTCATCGAAATAGCGATAGAAGGCCGGCGGGGTGACGCCCGCCCGCTCGCAGATCATGTTGGTCGAGATTCGCTCGATCCCGCATTCGCCCAGCAGGACGCCGGCGGCATCCAGCAGCGCGTCGAACGTCCGCCTGGACCGTTCCTGCAACGGTTTTCGGTATGCCGCCATATCTCCATCCCCCTATTTTTGCCTATCGTATACCACTGTCACAAAAATGATATCAATGGCTACCATATGCGCCCCCGCAGATCACACAATAAGGGGCGCCACGATGTCGCAACAATGGACTTTTCTTTCTTCCCTCCTGACAGCGACCAGCCTCGCGGCCGGATTGATCGCTCAGCCCGCAATGGCGGAGGAGGCGAATGCCCCCGCGCCCGAGGATCAGGTGATCGTCACGGCCCGGGCGGGCAATGCGACGCAGAAAAAGGTCGAGGCAAGCTACGCCATTTCGGTCATTTCCCCCGAGGAGCTTCAGATGAAGGCGCCGATCGGCGTCGCCGAAGCGCTGAAGAATGTGCCGGGCTTCTGGATCGAAAGCTCGTCGGGCGAGGCGAGCGGCAATATCCGCGTGCGCGGCATCCCCACCGACGGCTATTCGGCGCTGTCGCTGCTTGAGGACGGCATCACCACCCAGCATGACGCCGGCCTTGGCTGGCTGAACGGCGACCAGTCGCTCCGCATGGACCAGACGGTGCAGCAGATCGAGGTCGTGCGCGGCGGTCCTTCGTCGATCTTCTACTCGAACGCGCCGGGCGCGGTCGTGAACTTCATCACCCGCCGCGGCGGCGACCATCTGGAAGGTCTCGTCCGCTACGAGGTGGCCGATTATAATTCGCACCGCGTCGACGGCTGGCTGGGCGGCCCCATCGGCAACAGCGACTGGCGTTTCTTCGTCGGCGGCTATTATCGCCTGTCGGACGGGCAGCGCCACACCGGTTATCGTCAGGATGAAGGCGGACAGATCCGCGCCACCATTTCCCGCGATTTCGACCGCGGTTCCTTCATGGTGGGCGTGAAGCGCATCGACGAGCGCATCGGCAATGCGATGGTCACGCCGTTCATCAACGACGAGAATGGCGACCCGACCGGCGTGCCCGGCTTCAATGCGAAGCGCGACAATATCGCGGGCCCCGAGACGCGCAATTTCACCTTCCTGACGCCCGACGGCACCTATGATTTCGACAATGCGGTCGGCACCACGGTGAAGCTGACGCAGCTCACCGCCGAGCTGAAATATGACCTGGGCAGCGATTTCACCTTCCAGGACAATATGCGCTATCGCGACAGCTATACCAAGCGCAACAGCATCACCCCGCGCACTGTCGCGTCGGCGGCGGACCTGCTCGCCGGCAGCTATGCGGCCGTGCAAAAGGGGCTGACGCCGGGCCAGACGCTGGGCTTCGGCTACACCAACAATCCCTCGCAGCCGTTCAACATGACCGGCCAGAACGGCAACGGCCTGGCGCTGCTCAACCTGGCGCGGTCGTTCACGGTGCCGGAAAGCGAGTTCATCAACGATGCGCGGCTGACGAAGACCGCGGAATTCCTGGGGCGGCACGATATTGCCCTGGGTGTCTATTATGCCCATGTCAAAGAGGATTACGCCACCAATTCCGCCTCGGTCTTCACCGACGTCAAGGATAATGCGGCGCTGCTGGACGCCTATGTCCTCGACGCGGCCGGCAATCGCGTGCGGGCTCTCAGCACCGGCGGCATCGCCAGCTATGGCGTTGAATTCAACAATGCCAGCGGCACGTCGGATACGCTCGCGATCTACGCCAGCGACGAATGGAAGGTGACCGACAAGCTCCGCATCGACGGCGGAGCCCGCTGGGAACGTGTCCAGGCCGAGGGTTCGGTCGAGGGCAAGAAGACCGTCAACCTGGGCCAGTCGGCTACCATGGAAGACGACGCCGTGCAGGTGGGCAACGGGGTCTTCACACCGTTCGACAACAGCTATGACCATGCGGCGTGGACATTGGGCGCGAATTACCAGTTCCAGCCCAGCTTCGGCACCTTCCTGCGCTATACGTCCACCTTCCGCCTGCCGAACGTCTCCAGCTTCCTGGGCAATCCGGCCGCCAAGCCGGTGACGCAGAAGATGGATTTCGTGGAAGGCGGCATCAAATTCTCCCGGTCGCATTTCGACCTGTACCTGACCGGCTTCTATTCGCTCTACAAAAGCTATGAGATCAGCGACTACAAGCAGGACGCGAACACCGGCAAGTTCGTGCTGAACACCGTCTATGGCGACACCCGTACCTGGGGCACGGAGCTGGAAGCCACCTGGCGCCCGGTCCGCTGGTTCGACATCCATGCCAACTGGACCTGGCAGGACCCGAAATTCTCCGACTTCAAATATACCGACAATACCGGCAAGCAGATCGACTATTCGGGCAATCGCCTGATCCGCGTGCCGAAGAACAGCTTCCGCGTCACGCCCGCCGTCAATCTGCTGGACAATCGCCTGCGGGTCGAGGCGGACGTCGCCTATTACGGCCAGCGCTATGCCGAGGTCGCCAACCAGATCAGCCTGCCGGCCTATACCACGGTGGATCTCAACGCCCGCTTCGACATCACCGAACGGCTGTCGGTCAACCTGTTCGTCAACAACCTCACCAACACGATCGGCCTGACCGAGGGCAATCCCCGCGCCGGCGCGATCCAGAATGAGGAAGTGGGCGACGCGGTCTACATCGCCCGCACGCTGTTCGGTCGCAGCGTTCGCGGCGCGATCACCTTCCGCTTCTGAGCCTTTGTTCCCCCCCCCGCGGCAAGGGCGCGACACCGCGCCCTTGCCGGCTTTCCGCGAGGATATGACATGCTCATCTTCAAAAGCGTCCGGCACGGATTGACAGCGGCGGCCCTTGCCCTGCTGGCGGCCTTCCCGGCGATGCCCGCCGCTGCGCAGACTTCCCCCGCCTGGGACAAGGTGCCGCTTGCGATCGGCCAGACCAAGCCAGACCTGGTGCTGACCGGCACCGTCGCGCGCAAGGATTTCCAGCATAATCTCGCCGTGCCGTTCGACGTGCCCAAGGACGTCCAGCGCATCGGCATCGACCTGCAATATACCCGGCCCGACGGCCGCACCGTCATCAACCTGGGCCTGTTCGACGGCGAGCATTTCCGCGGCTGGAGCGGCAGCAACAAGCATGCCGTGGTCATCGACGAGAACAACGCCACGCCGTCCTTCATCCCCGGACCGGTGGGCGGTCGGCGCTGGGCGCTCGACCTTGGCATCTCCTGGATCAGCGAGGGCGTGACGTCCCAATATACCGCGAACATCTATTTCTTCCGCTATGGCCAGAAGCCGGCGGTATCGACCTTCTCGCCCGAACCGCTGGAGACGGGCGCGCGCTGGTATCGCGGCGATTTCCACATGCACACCGGCGAGAGCGACGGCTTCTGCGCCAGCCGCAAGGGCCGGCACATCCCCTGTCCGGTGTTCCGCACGGTCCTGGCGGCGGAGGACGCGCATCTCGATTTCATCGGCATGACCGACCATAATAATGTCGGCCATTATAACGCGATGCGCGAGCTGCAGCCCTATTTCGACGATGTGCTGCTGATCCCCGGCCGCGAGATGACCACCGAGCAGGGCCATGCCAACATCTTCGGCACCACCCAATATGTCGACTATCGCATGGGTGAACCGGCCGTGCCCGACATGAAGACGATGCTGCGCAACGCGGTGGAGGCCGGCGCGATCGTGTCGATCAACCATCCCGGCTCGCCCAGCGATGCGCGATGCCGGGGCTGCGGCTGGACCGCGCCCGACGACGCCACCGCCTATGTCTCCGCCATGGAGGCGATGAACGCGGGCAATCTGCGCCGCCAGATGATGGGCGGCGACGCCGGCAAGGACATCCCGCGCTGGGAAGAGGAACTGGCCAAGGGGCGCCGGATCACGTTGCTGGGCGGCAGCGACAATCATGATGTGCAGCTCGGGCGGCTGGGCGTCGGCTTCCCGACCACATTGGTCTATGCCGCCGACCTGTCCGAACGATCGATCCTGGACGCGGTGAAGGCCGGCCATGTGGCGGTCGACATGACCGGCGCGCTGGGCCACGGCCTCGACCTGAAGGCGCAGAGCGGCACGCAGACGGGCATGATCGGCGATAATTTCACCGTTCCGGCCGGACGGGCGCTGACGCTCGGCCTGCACGTGACGGGCAGCAAGGGCAACAGTCTGGTCGGCTTCGTGGACGGCAAGCCCGACCCCGCCCTGTCGGTGGAGAAGATCGACGGCGACGCGTCCGACATCGGCCTGAGCTGGAAGGGCGACGGCGCCCGTCACTGGATTCGCTTCGAGGTCCGCAAGGAGGCCGAGCGTTTGATGATGACCAACCCGGTCTATGTGAACTTCGGCAAATAATAGCAAAGAACGGCAGGGACCGGCGCGCGGGGCAGCTTTCGCCCGCGCGCCGGTCCCTGCATCGTGAAGCGCTGCCAAATCAAGAATGAGGTCCAGTCCATGCGTTCCAGAAATCTTCTTGCCGCGGCGTTGCCCGCGCTCGCGCTGTTTGCGGGCGGGGCGGATGCAGCGCCCCCGGCCAGGACCGCCTGCAAGCTCGATGCCGTCGATGCCGGGGCGGCGGGGCCGGGGTGCGCGGAAGCCTGGATGGACCGCAACCTGCGCGTCAACGACCTGTTCACCGTCGGCACCCATAACAGCTACAAGCAGGCGATCCCGCCGGCCGATCATGCGATCATCGCGGCGCGCAGCCCCGAAGGCGGCCAGGCGCTCGACTATGCCCACAAGGCCATCACCGCCGAGCTTGACGCCGGCGCGCGCCAGATCGAAATCGACGTGGTCTACGATCCGGAAGGGGGCCGTTATGCCAGCCCGATGATCGCCGGGCTCACCCATACGCCGCTCGATCCCGCATGGGCGGCGGCGATGCGCAAGCCCGGCTACAAGGTGCTGCACGTCCCCGACATCGATTTCCGCTCCAGCTGCATCAGCTTCAAGGAGTGCCTGGGCATCGTGCGCCGCTGGTCGGACGCGCATCCGCGCCATGCGCCGATCACCATCCTCATCAACGCCAAGGACGGCAAGGGTGCGCCGGGCGGCGTGCCGCTGCTGCCCTTCGACGCGTCTGCCTATGACGCGCTCGACCGCGAGGTGCGCGATGTCCTGCCCCCCGCCAAGCTGATCACGCCCGACGACGTGCAGGGCCGATATCCGACGCTGCGCGAGGCCGTGCTGCACGATAACTGGCCGACCCTGGGTGCGGCGCGGGGGCGCATCCTGTTCGCGCTGGACGAGCGCCCCGAAAAGGTCGCGACCTATCGCGGCCAGCGCCGGTCGCTGGAAGGCCGCGTCATGTTCGTCAACGCCGATGACGAGACGTCGCCGGCCGCCGCCTATCTGACCCTCAACGATCCGGTGGGGCAGGCCGACCGCATCGCCGCCGACGTGCGGGCCGGCTTCCTGGTGAGAACGCGCGCCGACGACAATACCGTGCAGGCACGGTCCAACGACACCGGCCATCGCGACATCGCGCTGCGCTCAGGCGCGCAGATGGTGTCGACCGATTATCTCTGGCCCGATCCGCGCTTTGCCGGGGGCTTTGCGGTCCGCCTGCCGAACCGGGCGGCGGCCCTGTGCAATCCCGCGCGCGTGGCGGCCAAGTGTGCGGGCCTGCCGGTGGAAATGGTGGCCGATGCCGACTGGCAGCGGGCGGAAACCGCGCCGATGACATTGCCCGCACCGCGCGACGACTCCGCGTCGATGCCCTATATGCCGGCCGACGCCCTGCCGGACACGACCCGCATCCTGCCCAGGCCGCCGCAGGACGGGTCGGCCGCCGCTGCCGCCGACAGCGCGATCTTCCGGCAGACCCGCGCGTTGAAAGGGTCCGCGCGCTGGGCGATGGCGACGGCGGACGTCGATTCCTCCCTAGCGGCGATGCTCGGCCATTTCAGTTGCGCGATGGGCATGGACCTGCGCGATGCGTCCATCCCCGCCACCAGGCACCTGTTCACCCGCATGGCGGCCAGCGGTGGCCGGGTCGCGCGCGCGCCCAAGGATTTGTATCACCGCCCGCGGCCCTATCTGGGCACCGACCAGCCGATCTGCGAGCCGGCCACCGCGCATCTCGCGGCCGATGGCGATTATCCTTCCGGCCATACCACGCATGGCTGGTCGATGGCGCTGGTGCTGGCCGAACTGCTGCCCGACCGGGCGACCGGCATCCTGGCGCGGGGCCGCGCCTATGGCGAGAGCCGCGCGGTGTGTGGATCGCACAGTGCCTCGGCCGTCCAGGCGGGGTATATGAACGCATCCGCCTGGGTCGCGGCGATCCACGGATCGGCGGCCTTCCGCAACGATCTTGATGCGGCCCGTGCCGAGCTTGCCGCCATCAGGGCAAAGGCGCCCGTGCCCCCGGCCGGGCTCTGCGTCGCCGAGGAGAAACTGGTCGCGGAACGTCCATGGTAAAGCAGGCACGCCGCGCTGCGACCTGAACGGCTGTGACGCGCTAGGCCGATAACGGAAATGGGGCGGACGATGCCGTCCGCCCCCATCCCTTCAGGGGGAGGGATGCCCGGAACTTGCCCTAGAATTTGAACCGCACGCCCACCCGGTACATCCGGCCGAGCAGGTCGTAGAGCGCGGGATTGACGTCGATGCCGGCATTGGTCTGCGGCGACGGGGTGGGATCGCGGTTGAACAGGTTGTCGACCTTGAAATAGGCGGTCACGGCTTCGGTCACATGATAGGTGCCGCCGATGTCGAAATAGAAGGCGCCCTTCATATGGTTGAAGTCGACCGTGGGGTTGTTGACGGTCGAGACCGGGCAGCTCGACTGGCACACGACATATTCATTGTTGAACGTCCCGTCGCTGAACCAGCGCTGGGTCAGCGTCAGGCCGAAGGTGTCGGTGTCCCAGCTCTGGGTGGCGTAGAGCTTCCAGTGCGGCGTGTTGCCGGTGTTGACGCCCGCGCCCTGGGTCGGGATCGTGCCGGGCAGGCCGCTGTCCGTGACATAATTCTTCACATGGGTGGCGAGCGCGCGGAAGGTGAAGTCGCCGGGCAGGCCGATGCCGTCCAGGCCGGTGCGATAGCTGCCCTCGATATCGAAGCCGTCGGTGAAGATCGAGGCGAGGTTGAAGGCCTGCACGTTGACGAAGGGCGATCCGGTCGCGGGGGCAAGGTCGAACGCGCCGCAGGTCGAGGTGACGCCGGCGAAGCAGAGATTGACGATCTGCTGCGCGCTCAGGCTGGAGATGACGCCGTTCAGCTTGATCCGGTAATAGTCGAGCGACAGGCTGAAGCCCGGCGCCCAGCTTGGCCGTGACAGCACGATGCCGACCTCTGTATTGCGCGCGATCTCCGGTTTCAGGGCAGGGTTGCCGATCGTGTTCTGGAGGATCGTGGGCGCCGTCCCGTTGAACGGGTTGGTGATCGAGTTGTTGACCGATACCGGCGCGGCGAACAGCTCGCTGAGGTTGGGCGCGCGCACGTCGCGCGACGTGACCGCGCGCAGGCGGATGCCGTCCAGCGGCGTGTCCCAGGTGCCGCCGATCTTCCAGGTCCAGACCGTGCCGGACGTGCTGTAATGCGTGCCGCGCCCGGCGACGTTCAGGTTCGCCTTGCCTGCGCCTTCGGAATCCAGCAGCGGGACGTTGAGTTCGAGGAACCCTTCATAGACGTCATAGGAGCCCCGGCCGCTGTGATAGTTGCCGGCATACCAGTTGTTGCCGTTCGCATTGAGGATGGGATCGGCGGGATAGTCCGCATTGTAGCCGCCGGCATCCGCCGCGCCGTCGCCATAGGGGTCGCCCGTCACGCGATAATGTTCCCGGCGATATTCGAAGCCGGTGGCGATGGAGATCGGCCCCGCCCAGAGCGAGAAGGGCTGGCCGCTGATGCTGGCGCTGAACACGTCCTGCGTCTGGCGGGTGTGCTGATGCGGGCCGTTGGCGGGCGAGACATAGGCGAGGGTCGCGGCGCTCGGCGTCGCGCCGCCGATGATGTTGAGCGGCTGGCAGCCATTCGCCACCGCGACCGGATTGGCGCAGATGATCTGGCCGTTGGGCCCGGTAATGGCCTGGATCGCCTGATTGTAGCGCGGGTTCAGGGTCATGTTGGTGACCGTGATGTCGGTGATCGCCGTGCCGTGCTCATAATAGGCGTCATAGGTCCAGTCCGACCCCAGCACCGGCAGCTTGCCGGTGGCGCCGACCACGAAGCGATATTGTTCCCGGACCGGATTGACGTTGATGAAGTCGGGCAGGACGGCGTTGCTCACGCCATATTGGAAGCTGGTGATGCCGTTGGCGGCACAGGCGGCCTGGATCGAGGCGGGGACGAACGGGTTGGCGCACTGGATCGTCAGATTGGCGTTCTTCGCCGCACCGGGATTGGGCGTGTTGTTGGAGGCTACCCGCGCGACATTGACCGTTGCATAGATTTCATTGTCCGGGTCGATGTCGAAGCCGATCCGGCCATAGCCGTTGAGGCGCGTGATCTCCGACTGCAAGCTGGAGCCGTTGCCGACATTACCGCTCAGGTCGCCGCCGACGCAGAAGGGGGCATAGCAGCCCGCGACCGCGCCCGAGGCGGTCTTCGACGGCACGCCGTTGGAACCATATTGGAAGTTGAAGGGCTGGCCGTTCGCGTCGAAGGCGATGCCCTGCAGCGGCCCGGCGGTGATCAGGCCATATTTGGTATATTGATAATGCTGGGCATGTTCGCGGTAGAGATATTGCGGCAGGCCGTCATTGGTGATCTGCCGGTTGATGAGCGTGGCGGTCGAATACCAGTCGCGGCCGTTGGGCCCCGGTCCCTCGCCAAAGCCGAAGGCGGGCACGCCGTCGTCATGGCTATATTCGCCGCTGATGACGACATGCAGCCGGTCGTCCAGGAAGGAGGTGCCGCCCGCCAGCTGGAGGGTATAGCTTTGATTGTCGTCATAGGTGCTGATGCCGCCCTGGACATTGCCCTTGATCCCCTTGAAATGCTTGTCGGTGATGAAGTTGACCACGCCGCCGACCGCGTCCGACCCGTAGGAGGCGGATGCGCCGCCGGTCACGACATCGACGCGCTGGATCAGCAGCTGCGGGAACAGGCTGATGTCGGGCACGCCGGTCACATTCGCGCCGACGACGCGCTGCCCGTCGAGCAGGGTCAGCGTGCGGATGGGGCCAAGGCCGCGCAGCGAGAAGGAACTGAGGCCCTGCGTGCCGCTGGACGTGCTGAACGTGCCGGTGCTGGGCCCGGTGCTGCCCTGGAGCGAGGGCAGCTGGACGATCGCGGCGAAGACATTGGGCTGCGCGCTCTTCGACAGCTCCTCGGCGCCCAGCACCGTGGTCGGGGTGGGGGCGGTGAAGCCGCTGGCGGTGATGCGCGATCCCGTGACGACGATGTCGCGTGCCGCGTCATCGCCCTGAGCGCCGCGGGACGGGGTGTCGGCGACCGTGACGGACGGCGTCGGTGCGGCGGGCGGCGGAGGCGGCGCGTCCTGCGCATGGGCCTGTGCCGCCACGGCAGCCAGCGCGGCCGCACCGGCCAGCAACAGCGCACGGCATGTCAGCCCGCCTGTCTCCCCGTGAATGATGTTACGCATAATCCTTCCCCTTTTCATTATCTTGGACGTTCGGAATTCAGCCTGCTCACACGCCCAGGGCGTAAAGCGAATGATGTGTAAGGATGTAGAGGGTGCGCCGGTCGGGACCGCCGAAGATCAGCTGGAGCGGCCTTTCGGGCACGTCGATCCGGTCGATTGCCTTGCCGTTGGGCGCGTAGACGAAGACCTGCCCGTTCGCGACATAGGTCCTGCCGTCGGGACCGATCGCCACGCTCTCGCCGCCGCGATCGGCAATGGGCTTGAGGTCGGTGATGCTGCCGCCGGGGCCAAGCAGCCCGCTATAGGTGCGGTTCTCCGATCCGTTGACGATCGCCACCCGCTCGCCCTGCCTGGCGGTGACGAAGCCATAGGTCTGGAGCGTGTCCGACCAGCGCCAGCCCAGGGGGTTTGCCGGCCCCTGCTGCAGCACCCGGAAAGCCGGGAGGACGAGGCTGCCGTCGGGCGAGACATATTCGCGGGCCTTGGGCACGGCCACGTCGCGCGCGAACATTTCCGCCAGGGTGGTGAATTCATAGGTCTCGGGATTAAGCTGGTCCTTGAACTCGCCATTGTTCCAGACATTGGCGGGCAGCAGCACGGTGGCGCCGGGATGCGCGGCGACCGGGGTCGGCGGGATCAGCCTGATGTCGGCGGAACCCGGCCTCACGCTGTAGACGGTGCCCTCGGGCCCGTCCGATGAAAGCACCAGCAGATTGCCGGACCGGTCGAAGGCGAGGTTCACCGGATCGAGCGGCGCGTCCTGCACGATCTCCAGCCCCTTGTCCGGGGACCAGGCGTAGATGCGGTGGAATTTATGGTCCACGAAATGCAGCTTGCCCGCTGCGTCGACGGCCGCGCCCGAGATGGAGAAGAAATCGCCTTCCAGCTTCTCCACCCTGGCGCCCGCCAGACCCGTCCGTGCAGGAACGGGGCTGGCGGGCACGTCGAGGACGGCGAACTCGCGTTCGCGCACCTCGGATTTGGTCCGCATGTCCTTGATCGCGTTTTCGAACGGGAATTTGCTGGCGCGCAGATAGGTGGCGCAGCCATTGGCGTCGCAGGTCGCATAGCCGCTCTCGCCGTTGACATGGACATTGCGGAAACGGATGTCGCCGGAATTGTAGAGCCTGACCGCCGTGTCCATCGGCTTGATCGATCGGGTGACGCGATAGCCATGATAGTTGGCGAACAGGATGTTGCGCGAATTGCGGATCTCCATCGAGACGGCATCGACGCCGTCGCGCACCTCCTGCTCGGTCTGCGGCGCCAGGAATTCCCAGTTCTCGACGCCGTCGAGCACGATCTCGGCACGGACATGATGCTCGGCCGACAGCTCGTAGACATGGCCGGGCGTCTTCGTGTTCGAGACATGGAAGCCGGCCTGCGAGAAGGTGTTGGGGCTCCAGACCGACGAGAAGGTGCCGCCGCCGCCATCCGTCACCCAGATGCTGGGATATTGCCCATCCCAGCGGTTCATCGGCGCGCCCACGTCCAGCCGCTTGCCGCCCGGCAGGAAGGTGCCGCCGCCACCCTGGATCTTGACGTCGTCCACCAGCGAGTCGGCGCCCGCCTTCCACAGCAGTGCCGTCGCCCGGGGATTATAGCCGCCGGTATAGAGGCCAAGGCCGAAGACGATGGCGTCGCCGCCCCTGGCGCTCTCGATCAGTGGTTTGACGCTGCCGACGCCGGCATAAGCGGGCAGCCCGTCGGGCAGCACAAGCTGCGTCAGGCTGGGGTGCAGCCCGATCAGCACCGTGTCGGGCCGCAGCCGCAGCGTGTCGCTGACCATATAATGGCCTGCGGGGAAATAGAGCACGCGGTGGGTGTCGATGGCTTTCTGGATGGCGGCGCTGTCGTCGGTCGCGCCGTCGCCGCGTGCGCCCAGGGTGCGGACATCGGTCCACTCGCCGGTGCCGGGCAGCGCGCGGATGGCGCGTGCGCGGGGCGCGGGAAGGGCGGGGATGGCCGCCGCCTGCATGTTGGTGGCGAAGCTGCCCATGGTGCCCAGGCCGTCGAGCTTGAGGCCATAGGTGAATTCCGAGACCTTGTAGGTGCCGCCGGCGCCGGCGACGGTCTTGCCGCTGTCGCGGAAGCGGGCGAAGACCGGCACCTTGCTGGCAAGGGCATTCTCGAAGCCGATCTGGGTATAGGCGTTGCCCTCGTTGCTGATGATGACTGCCGCCTTCGATATATTTTCGAAGCGGACATCCTTGCCCCAGAGCCAGTCGCCATAGCCGCGGTCGATGTCGATCCCCACCGGCGTGTCGCGGATGCTGGTGTTGACCAGGGTCAGCCCCGCCTCATGTTCCCGGATCGCCGCATCCCGCTGTCCCTCGAAATGCCCGTCGAGCAGGGTGAACGGCCAGGCCGGAGAGGTTTTTTCGGTGACGATGCCATAGCGGCCGCCGAAGAAGCGGACATTCTCCATCACATTGCCGACATTGTAGACGCCGGCAAAACCCGACCCGATGTGGAAATCGACATGGCTGAGAAAGCTGTGCTGGGCCGTGCGGAAGCGGACCGCCGCCGCCGCCGGGTTGCCCTGGCCGATCTCGAAATCGACATTGCCCAGCGCGGAATAGAAGGTCGAGGAGGTGGCATCCCTGATCTGCGTGCCGGACGGCACCGTGGTTTCCACGGGAAAGGGGATTTTCCCGACATTATATTGATCGTCGCCACTGAAGACGAGCATGGTCGCTACGCCCTTCTGGAAGCCGGGCGTGTTGTCGGCCAGCAGCAGCACGGGGCGCGTCGGGCCGACCCCGAAGATGCGCACGGCGGGCAAGATGTTGAGCGTGCGGGTGATCCGGTATCGGCCGGAGGGCAGGAAGACGATGCCGCCATGCCCGCTCGCCGCCGCGCGATCGATCGCCGCCTGGATGGCGGCGGTGTCGTCGGTCCGGCCATCGCCCTTCGCCGTGACGACGACCGCTGCGGCATCGTTGGGCATGGTCGCAAACAGGGACGTGGATGGGCCGGCGGCGGCGGCGGCCGTGGGCGCCAGCATAACAGCCAATGCGAGCAAACTCGATCTCATGCCATCCTCACCTGATGCAGCCGCAATTTTGAAATTGTCTGGCGGGCGGCAGCCACGGGCGGCCATCCGATTGCACTAAGTGATAGGGCATGGCCGCAGGGGGCGTCATCCGGGACCATGGTCCCAATAGTCCGGGCATGAAATCTGTTGGATATCAGTGTTGTAGTGTTGGGTGTCCGCGCCCCGCAGAACCCATATGCGGCAGACGGATCAGCAGGATTTCAAAGGGACGGATGTGCAGCCGCGATCAGAAGTCAGCGCGATCATGCCGAGGGCGATCTTCATCATGGGCGTGAGCGGCAGCGGCAAGTCGACGCTTGGCGCGCTCCTTGCCGACCGGCTCAACTGCGCCTTTCTGGAGGGGGATTTGTTCCACCTGCCCGCCAGCATCGCGAAGATGGTCGCGGGCAAGCCACTGAGCGACGAGGATCGCTGGCCCTGGCTCGACCAGCTCGGTTCGGCAATGGGCAGGACCATGACCGCCAACGGCGTAGCGGTCGCCGCCTGCTCCGCGCTCAAGCGCAGCTACAGGGATCGGTTGAACATGGCCGTGGGGGGTAAATCCGCCTTCGTCCTGCTCAACACGGACAAGGATGAAATCGCGCGCCGCCTGGGCGCGCGGCAGGGGCATTATATGCCCGTCAGCCTGCTGGAAAGCCAGCTGGCAGCGCTGGAACCCCCATCGCCGGAGGAGCCCGCGCTCATCCTCGACGCGCGGCGCAGCCCCGATGAACTGTGTCGCTCGACCTATGAATGGCTGAGGCAATCATTCCCCTGAAAGAGCCGTGGCCGGGGATTTGCCCGTGCCCCAGGCTGCGTCGCGCCCGTTCCGCCCTTCTGCCGGGCGGCGTGCCGGCATCGACCCCGCAACCCTGAAGCGCCGCCGGATCATCGAAGAAAAATCCCGCCGGCGCCGGGAGGAGGAGCGCCGGCGGGTTGCGCGCGCGGCGTCAGGGCCGTGCGGCGTAAAGCGAATGATGTGTGAGGATGTAGAGGGTGCGTCGGTCTGGACCGCCGAAGATCAGCTGGAGCGGCCTTTCGGGCACGTCGATCCGGCCGATTGCCTTGCCGTCGGGCGCGTAGACGAAGACCTGCCCGTTGGCGACATAGACATTGCCCTTGCTGTCCACCGCCACGCTCTCGCCGCCACGATCGGCGATGGGCTTGAGGTCGGTGATGCTGCCGCCGGGGCCAAGCAGCCCGCTATAGGTGCGATCCTCCGAACCGTTGACGATCGTCAGCCGCGCGCCCTGCCTTGCCGTCACGAAACCATGGGTGTCGAGCGTGTCGGAAAAGCGCCAGCCGATATGGTCGGACGGCCCCTGCTGGAAGGTGCGGAAGGCCGGCAGCACCAAGCTGCCGTCGGGCGAGACATATTCGCGTGCCTTGGGCACGGCCACGTCGCGCGCGAACATCTCCGCCAATGTGGTGAATGCATAGGTTTCGGGGTCGATCTGGTCCTTGAACTCGCCATTGTTCCAGAAATTGACCGGGATCGCGACCATGGCGTCCGGATGCGCGGCGACCGGGGTGGGCGGGATCGTCGTGATCTCCGCGGAGCCCGGCTTCACGCTGTAGACGGTGCCCTCGGGCCCGTCCGACGAGAGGACCAGCAGGTTGCCGGACCGGTCGAAGGCAAGGTTCACCGGATCGAGCGGCGCATCCTGCACGATCTCCAGCCCTTTGTCCGGGGACCAGGCATAGATGCGGTGGAATTTATGCTCGACGAAATGCAGCTTGCCCGCAGCGTCTACGGCGGCGCCGGAGATGGAATAGAAGCCCGTTTCCAGCTTCTCCACCTTTGCGCCCGCGAATGTCGTGGCGGGAACGGGTTTGGGCTTGAAGGGGATGTCGAGCACGGCGAATTCGCGTTCGCGCACCTCCAGCTTGCTGGTCACATCCTGCACGGCATTCTCATAGGGGAATTTCGATACGCGCAGATAGGTGGCGCAGCCATTGGCGTCGCAGGTCGAAAAGCCGCTCTCTGCATTCACATGCACGTTGCGGAAACGGATATCGCCAACATTGTAGAGCTTCACGGCCGCCGGGGCAGGCTTGACCGAGCGGGTGACGCGATAGCCATGATAGTTGGCGAACAGGATGTTGCGCGAATTGCGGATCTCCAGCGCCACGGTGTCCTGGCTCTCGCCGGATTCCTGCTCGGTCTGGGGGGCGAGGAATTCCCAGTTCTCGACACCGTCGAGCACGATTTCCGCCCGGACATGATGCTCGGCCGACATCTGGTAGACATGGCCGGGCGTCCGCGTGTTGGACACGTAAAGGCCCGCCTGCGCATAGGTGCTCGGCGTCCACAGGCTGGTGAACGTGCCGCCGCCGCCGTCCGTCACCCACAGGCTGGGATATTGGCCGTCCCAGCGGTTGAGCGGGTTGGCGTCGGCCGAATGATTGGCGTTGTAGGGGTCGAAGCGCGATCCATCGGCCAGGGTGGTGCCGTGACCGCCCTGGAACTTGACGTCGTTGACAAGGGAGTCGGCGCCCGCCTTCCACAACAATGCGGTCGCCCGGGGGTTATAGCCGCCGGTATAGAGGCCAAGGCCGAAGACGATGGCGTCGCCGCCCCTGGCGCTTTCGATCAGCGGCTTGGCGCTGCCGACCCCGGCATAGGCGGGCGTTCCGTCGGGCAGCACGATCTGGGTCAGGCTGGGGTGCAGCCCGATCAGCACCGTGTCGGGCCGCAGCCGCAGCGTGTCCGTCACGCGATAATGGCCGAGCGGGAAATAGAGCACGCGGTGGGTGTCGATGGCCTTCTGGATGGCGGCGCTGTCGTCGGCCTTGTTGTCGCCCTTGACGCCCAATGTCCGGACGTTGACCCATTGCGCGGTCGGCGGGAGCGGCCTTACGGCGCGGCTACGGGCCGCCGGAAGCGTGGCGATGGCCGCCGCCTGCATGTTGGTGGCAAAGCTGCCCATGGTGCCCAGGCCGTCGAGCTTGAGGCCATAGGTGAATTCCGAGACCTTGTAGGTGCCGCCGGCGCCGGCGACGGTCTTGCCGCTGTCGCGGAAGCGGGCGAAGACCGGCACCTTGCTGGCAAGGGCATTCTCGAAGCCGATCTGGGTATAGGCGTTGCCCTCGTTGCTGATGATGACTGCCGCCTTCGATATATTTTCGAAGCGGACATCCTTGCCCCAGAGCCAGTCGCCATAGCCGCGGTCGATGTCGATCCCCACCGGCGTGTCGCGGATGCTGGTGTTGACCAGGGTCAGCCCCGCCTCATGTTCCCGGATCGCCGCATCACGCTGCCCCTCGAAATGGGAATCGATCAGCGTGAACTGCCATGCGGGGGAGGGTTTTTCCGTCAATATGCCATAGCGGCCACCGAAGAAGCGCAGATTTTCCGCCTCATTGCCGACCTGATAGATGCCGGCCAGGCCCGATCCGATATGGAAGTCGATATTGCTGAGGAAGGCGTGCTGGGCGGCATGGAAGCGGACGGCCGTGGCAGCGGGGTTGCCCTCGCCGATCTCGAAATCGACATTGCTCATCGCCGAATAAAAGGTGCCCGAATTGGCGTCGGCGATCCCCTTGTTGAAGGGCACGCTGCCGGGCACGGGAAAGGGCACTTGGCGGCGGTCGTTCACCTTGGCGCCGGGGAAGACGATCATCGTCTTGACGCCCTGCTGGAAACCGGCCGTGCTGTCGCCCAGCACGAAGACCGGCCGCGTCTTGCCGATGCCGAACAGCCGCACCGCCGGCCAGACGAACAGCGACTGCGTGATCCGGTAGCGGCCCGAGGGCAGGAAGACGAGGCCGCCGCCGTCCCGCGCGGCCGCGGCGTCGATGGCCGCCTGGATCGCCGCACTATCGTCGGCCACGCCATCGCCGCGCGCCTTGACGACGATAGCGCGCGGATCGTCGGGCAGCGCCGTGAAGGCGGAGTCCGCGCCCGCGGCCTGGGCGCCGTTCGCCGTTGCGAGCATCAGCGCCAGGGCGAGGGACGAACCAAAATATCTCCAGGCCGGCCGATATTGCCCCATGCTATCCTCCCATTTGCAGCGGGCGCGCCCGCTTTCTTTATCGCCGGATCAGGCTAGGCAGTCGCCGGCCCATCGTCACCCGGGACCATGGTCCCTGTTTTCACGGCATCAGCCGCTTGCGGCCCTGGGACAGGTGCCAGCGCATGGCGAGGCTGGCGCCATCGGCATCCTGGGTCCGGATCGCCTCCACAATGGCTTCATGCTCGGCGAGCATCGCCTGGATCGCCTCGGGCGGGCGCGAGCGCGAGATGTCGACGCCCGCGCGCATGATCCTGTCCATCTCCCTGTGCATATGATCGAACGTCTCGACAAAGGCGGGGTTGGAGGTGCTGAGCGCGATCACGCGGTGCAGGGCCATGTCCTCAAGATGCGCGGGGCCGTTCGCCAGCAGGGCATCGCACAGCTTGCGCAGCGCCTCCTCTATCGCCGCCATCTGCTCGGGCGTCCGGCGCAGCGCGGCGAGCCGGGCAGCTTCCCCTTCCAGCACGAACCGCACTTCATAGCTGCCCATCGCCGCCGACAGGTCCGACAGGGGCATATGTTCGCCCAGCCGCTCGGACGGCCGTCGCTTGACGAAGGAGCCGGCGCCGCGCCGCGCCTCCGTGATGCCGTCCGCGGCCAGGCGCACCAGTGCCTCCCGAACGATGGTACGGGACACGCCAAAGCTCTCCGCAAGCCGGGATTCGGAGGGGAGGCGGTCGCCCTGCTGCAGGTTGTCCTGGTTGATGAGCGCGACGATCGCCGCATAGGCGCGGTCGGCAAGGCGTTGCTCGCTCATCCTGCCAGCCCCTGTGGGAATGACGATATATGCATGGCCAGATCCTAGATCAGAAGAGGGCGCTGGCGCAAAGGACAAGCAGCAGGCCGATCACAGAGATTGCCGTTTCCAGGGCCGACCAGGTCCTGAAAGTGTCGGCGGTGCTGACGCTCAGATAGCTTTTCACCAGCCAGAATCCGGGATCGTTGACATGGGAGAAGAAAACCGATCCGGCGCCGATGGCGAGCACGATCCACACGGGATCGACGCCCGTGGCCGCGACGATGCCGGGCATGATGCCGGCGGTGGTGATGGTCGCCACCGTTGCCGAACCGGTCGCCAGCCGGATGCCCACCGCGACCAGCCATGCAAGGACGATCGGCGAGATCGCGCCGGTCGACGCAAGCTTCACCAGCAGGTCGGAAAGGCCCGCCGCGACGAGCACCTGCTTGAGCGCGCCGCCCGCCGCGATGGAAAGCAGGATCGCGCCGGCCGGGTGCATCGTTTCGGACCAGATCGCCGTCTGGGTGTCGGCCTTTGCGATCCTGCGGCCGAAGAGCAGGGGGAGGGCGACGAGATTGGTGAAGAGCAGGGCCAGGACCGGGTTGCTTGCCGTGGCCACCCAGGCGAAGCGCGGGGCGATGTCCGGCGGCAGTACGGTGTGCAGCTGGCCGGCGGCGATGAGGACGACGGGCATCAGCACGACGATGAGGGAGCAGCGCTTGGGCGGCGGCGGCGCGGATGTCTCGATCTGTTCGAGGACCGGCGCGGACAGGCGGATGCCGCGCGCGGTGTAGCGCGCCAGAAGAGGGCCGGCGATGATCGCGGTGGGCACCGCGATCGCCAGGCCCCACAGCATCGTGCGCCCCATATCGGCCCCCAGCGCGTTGATGGCGAGCAGCGGGCCGGGATGCGGAGGGACCAGGGCATGGACGACCGAAAGGCCGGTGAGCGCTGGCAGCATCAGTTGCAGCTTGCGTTCGTCCTGCTCGCCCTCGCCCCCCACGGTTGCGGCGGCGGCCGCGACGATGGGCAGCAGGAGGACCAGGCCCGTTTCGAAGAAAAGCGGGAGGCCGATGATCATGGCGATGAACAGGCTGGCCCAGGGCGCCGCTTTCTGGCCGGTGATCCCGAGCGCCGCGCGCGCCAGCGAAGAGGCGCCGCCGGACAATTGCAGCATCGCGCCGAGGGAGAGGCCGAGCGCGACGACAAGTCCGGTGCCGCCCAATATGTCGCCCACGCCCTTTTGCACCGCCTTGGCGGTGTCTTCGGTCGACAGGCCCGCGATCAGGCCTGTCGCAAAGGCGCCGCATAACAGCGCTATGAACGGATGGAGGCGGCCCTTGACGATCAGCAGGACGGACAGGCCGATGCCGCTGACGGCCGCGACGATGAGCTGGAGGTCGTCACCGTGCATGGCGATTGCCGATCTTTACCGGGTTGATCTTTGCCAGGCCGACCTTCGCTGGACCGATGTTGGCCGGGATGGGTCTTCCCGCGGCATGAGTCGCCATGAACATCCGGTGCCGTGTCGCGCCCATCGACCTCTCCCTCCTGTTTCGCCTGCTGTTCAGCGCTTTGTCTGATTGCCCATATCTGTATGACAGATTTTACCGGTCGTCACCAAAAATCAACGTATTGACCCAGGTAGTTTGCGATATTAGGGTAAACCTGTCCAACTGATTCTGGCATATGTCATTGTGACGGGCCGGATCTTGGGTTCAGGAAATGCCGGTGGATCGACCCATGCAACAGGGCAATCCGGTGAGCGGTGGAAAGGATGAGGGGTGCTATGAAGATGGTTGCCAGGGAATCCCGCGCAGCATCGGCCACGATCGCGCGGCACGGTCAGCAGGACAATTCCGTGCGGCTGACGCCGACCCAGATGCCCGTGCGGCTCACGCCAACCCAGATGAAGGTCATGCGTGGCGTGCATCTTGGGCTCCTCAACAAGCAGATCGCCTATGACATGGGCATCGCGGAGAAAACCGTGAAGGCGCATATGACCGAGCTGATGCGCCGGCTCAACGTCAGGAATCGCACGCAGGTGGCGATCGCGGCGCACGCGGTGCTGGATCAGCCCCAGCCTGTCGACGGCAAGGCCAGGGGCAAGGATGCGCCACGCGCCAGGGAAGCCGAAGCCGCGATCTGATATCGGCGGCACAGGCGCCTGCACGAGACGAGAGACCGTGCATGGCGCTGGTGAACCCCTGTTTTTGAAAGCGTCCCGCGACATCGCGGCAAGGGACGCCTGATCTTCCGCTGCCACGGCGGATCGCGCCGTTTCCGGCAACCATGATGGCATAGGGGATGGCGCGAACCGCGCTTTGGGCAGGCGCGTCAGTCATTGTCCGGGAACGGGCGCCGGGCTCCCGAATGGACTGGCCAGCCTCGCGCCGATTCCCCGGTCACGCAGCAGCAGCTTCGTCGCCCCCAACGGCGCGCGTCCTGCGATCGGCGCCGGGCGTCGCGGCGTTGGAACATGATCCGATCGGATCGAATCGGATCATGTTTTTCTTCTCTTGTGATCGCATCGTTTCTTGCGAAAAACCGGTTCCCGCTTTTCGCACGATGCGCCTAGGCCGGGGGCAACCGGTCTTCGTCGGTATAGATATCGAAGCGGGTGAGGATGGCTGTCCCGAATGCGGTGGTGAGCGCCGCGTCGGTAGCGTCCCGTCCGCGGGCCATCAGGATGCGGCCCCGGCGCGGCCGGTTGTGCCGCGCGTCGAACGTATACCACCGGCCATCCAGATAGGCTTCGAACCAGGCCGAGAAATCCATGTCCCCCTCCAGCGCCGGCAGGTCCATGTCGCCCAGATAACCGGTGCAGTAGCGCGCGGGGATGTTCATGCATCGGCACAGGGCAATCGCCAGATGCGCATAATCCCGGCACACGCCCGTCCCCTCGACATAGGCATCCCACGCCGTCTTGGTGATCCGCGCGGCCATATAGTCGAAGGCGATCCGCTCATGCGTGAAGGAGACGATCGCCTGCACCATCGCCCAGCCGCCCATCATGCCGCCGAAGAGCGACCATGCGATGTCCGTCAGCCGATCCGTTTCGCAATAGCGGCTGCCAAGCAGGTAGAGCATGACCTCGTCGGGCAGCTGCTCGATCGGCACTTGCCGGGCGTTCGGCGCCACGATGTCCGGTTCGAAGGGGTCTTCGATCAGGAAGCCCGTCGATATCGTGGTGTCGCCGGTCGGCAGCGTCAGCCGCGTGCAGATGTTCCCATAGGCATCGACATAGTCGTAGAGCGGGATGTCTGGCGTGGTCATGATCCGCTGGGCGGTCCGCAGATCCTTGTTGCGCGAAGGATGGATGCTGAGCGCGGCCAGCATCGGGGTAGGGTGCTCCGTCCTGAAGCCGATATTATAGCCAGCGCGTATCAGCATAGGGTGCCTTTTCCTTCGTAGGGTGGGAATGGGGGCGGGAATGGGGCCGGCGCGAGGCCGGCCGGATTCAGCTCTTCAATGTCACCATGCCGACCGGTCCGGGCTTTTGCGAGGGGTTGGACGCGTTCTGCTTCTTGGGCTTTTCGGCCTTGGGTTTGCGGACTTCGCGGTTCGATTTTTTCTGACTTTTGGCCATGGATTTTTCCTTCGGGAGATGATGCTGGAGGCAGGGGCGGCCTCCATCGCCAGGGACGCGCGGCCTTGGCTAGGTCGGCAAGGGCTGCGCGCGGTCGGGGGTCTCGGCTGCAAAGCCGCGATCGGGATTCTCGCTGAAATGCCGATCCTCAAGGTCGGGCGTGTCGGGCGTTTCGGGGAGCGTGGGCGCCGGGCGTCGAGACAGGGCGGTCGATTGGCGTCGTTCACGCTTCTGCGCGCTGATGCCTTCCAGCCGCCAGATCTGTGCGGCCTTCGTCGCAATGATGCGGACATTCAGGAGTTCAGCGCCCGCCGCCCGCGCCAGCTGGATTTTTTCCTGTGCCTGGCACAGCTTGGATGAAGGATGCATGATGTTGCTCCCAAAAGCAGGGGATGCGCGTGCGGGTGTCAGGCCGCGATGCGGGCCGGCCGGGCCATGGCCTTGATCGCAGGCGCCACGGCGGGCGCAAACGGCGTCGCCCTCTGCGATGCACATTGTCCGTTCAGCGCCTCCATCGCCGCCAGTCGCCGCGCATAGCTGCGCGCCATGTCCTCATGGATCATGCGCGCCGGGACGTCGGCGGCCATCGCCGCCATGGTGCGCGCGGACCGGAGTCGTTTTTGAAGATAGATGATGTCGATCACGGTTCTCCCAGATCGACCGGGAGCCAAGGCGCTCTCTGTCACATCCTGGTCATGGAGGATGACGTGATGGGCCACCATAGCATGGAAATGGGCCGGCCGGGGAAATAACTGCGTCCTGCCGGCCTGGCAGCCCGTGCGCTGGCCTGTGTGGGCAGCCTGTGCGGGCGGCGGCTTGCCGCGAAAACCGGGTGCGGGCAAATCCGGCCCGGAGGCTCGCCGCCTCTTGCGCAAGGGGCGCAGGCGCTGCCGGCTCATGGGCCGAACCGGCAGCGCTGCGTTGCTTATTGCGGGCAGCTGCTCGCCGGGCCGGCAACCAGGTCGAGGCAGCGGCCGTCGATCTCGCCCTTGGGCACCGGCAGGCCGATGGTCGCGGCCAGCGTCGGCATGATGTCCACCGTTTCCACGCCCAGCGGCTGTTCGAACGGCGTGATGCCCTTGCGCCAGAAGAGGATGGGCACGCGGCGGTCGAGGTCCCAGGGGCTGCCATGGGTGGCGACATAGCCCTTGGTCGGGTCGATGATCGGCGTGACGCGCGGTTTCAGCAGCAGCAGCAGGTCGCCCGAACGATGGGCATCGAAGCTGGCGCGGGCTTCCTGGATCAGGCTCCAGTTTTCCGGTGAGCCGGTGGGGCTGGGGGTGGCGGCGATCTCCGCCTTGGTGAAGACGGCCTGCACCTGCGGGTGAGCGCGCAGGATGGCGAGGGCCTGCGCCTGCACCCTGGCTTTCTGCGCGGGCGAGAGGGTGGGGGCGAGATAGAGGTCGCCCGCCGGGCCGTCACCATAGATGAGCTGGCCGGACAGGCCGGTCTTCGCGGCGATTGCATCCGACAGCGCCTTGGGCGCGAGTGCCGCATCCACGCGGCTTTCGTCGGGAATGCCGTTTTCGCGATGCCGTTCGGGCAGGTCGTGGCCGCCATGGTCGGCGGTCAGCACCACTTCATAGTCGATGCCGTCCTTGTCCAGCCGGTCGAAAAAGGCGCCCAGCTCGCGGTCCAGCGACATCTGCTGGATGCACATCTCCGTGCCTTCGGTGCCGTAGCTGTGACCGACATAGTCGTTGGCGGAAAGGCCGATGGCGATGATGTCGGTCTGCGCCTGCTTGCCAAGGCCCATCTGCTCGATGAACGCGGCGGCGAGGACGAGGGTGGTCGCGTCCTGCTCCGGCGAGGCGCGGAAGCTCTTATAGTCGCCGGCCTTGCGGGCGAAGCGGCCGGTGCCGACGGATTTGCCCGCGCCGATATCGACGGCGAAATCCTTGGGTGCGCAGTCGGCGGGCAGCTCCATGGCCGGGCGGTCGGCGCCCAGCAGGCGGGCGACTTCGCCGTTCACCTTGTCCACCAGCGGGTTGGCCGGCGTGCCGGCATAGCTGACATAGCCCTTGGGCGTGAGCCACCAGATCTGGTCCGTCACGGGGCCGCCCATCATCACGGCGGCGCGATCCTTGCCGGCGACGGAGACGACGCGGGTGGCGGGATTGGCCGCCTTCATCCGCCCGCCCAAAGTGGGCACGCGCAGATGCAGGGGGGATACGGTATAGTCTTCGCTGCTGTTCGTGCCCTTGGCCTCGTCTTCGGCGCAATAGACCGACTTGTCGGCGCGCGGCGCGCTGAAATCGAACCAGGTGTTGGCGATGATGCCGGTGCGCGCAGGGCGGCTGCCGGTCAGGATGGTGGAGTGGCCGGGGCAGGTCTCCGTCGCGGCATGGCTTTGATAGCCGCGCGGGAAGACGACGCCCTGCGCCAGCCGCTTCATGCCCGCGACATAATGCTGGCGATATTCGTTGAACAGGTCGCCGGAGAATTGATCCACCGAGATCGCGACGATCAGCCTGGGCGGGGATTGCGGCGCGGCCGGGGGCTGGGCGGCAGGCGCCTGAGGAGCAGACGTCTGGGCGGCGAGCGGCGCGGCGGATGCGAGCATCAGCGAAAGGGCGGCGAAATGGCGAAGGGACAAGAGGAGTAACTCCACGGGCTTGACGGGCGTATAAGGCAGACCTAGCCCGCTCAGGGACAAGAGGACAGGTGCCAGATGCGGATTTTTCATGTCCTTAAGATGACAATGTCGATGACAGTGCTGAGGCCGGGACGGATAACAGTGCTGAAGATGGTGGCGATGGTGGGCGCGATGATGCTTGGCCTGCTGCCCTTTGGCGCGCCCGGCGCATGGGCGCAATCGCCCGGGGCCTTCGGCCAGGGCGGGCCGCCGCATATCGCCGCGCAGCTGATCGCGGAGAGCCCCGCACCGGCGCCCGGCGGCAGCTTCACGCTGGCCTTCGACATGCGCCCGGCGGCGGGCTGGCACGGCTATTGGGAAAATCCGGGCGACGCGGGCCTGGGCATGACGGTGAAGTGGAGCGCGCCCGCCGGCGTGACCCTGGGGCCGCTGCGCTATCCGGTGCCCGAGACGTTGATCGTGTCCGGCCTGATGAACCATGTCTATGAAGGCCCCTATGCGGTGCTGGTCAGCGGTCGCGTGCCGGCGGGGATGAAGCCGGGCGATCGCCTGCCGGTACGCGTGCATGCCGACTGGCTGGCCTGCACGCGCGAGGTGTGCGTGCCGGAGGGGGCCGATCTTTCCGTCGACATGCTGGTGGGCAGCGGCGCGGTCGATCCGCGCCTGCAGAGCCGGTTCGATGGCTATCGCGCGCATCTGCCCCGGCCGCTGGGTGCCGAGGGGCGCTATCAGCTGGTGGATGGCAGGTTCCGGCTGGCGGTGCCGCTGCCGGCCTCCGCCGCCGTCAGCGATCCGCATTTCTTCGCGCGCACCGATCATGCGCTGCGCTTCGCGGCCACGCAGAACGTCTCGCGCAATGGCGACATGCTGATCGTAGAGACCGATGCCGATGGCAGCGCGAAGAGCGGCGGCGTGGTGGACGGCGTGCTGCGCACCGGCGACCATCAGGGGCTGTTGCTGACGGCGCGGCCGGGCCCGGTGCCGCCGGCGGGCGAACCGCTGGCAGGCGGGGGTGCCGGCGCAAAGGCGCGGGGCGTCAGCGCCATCCTTGTCGCGCTGGGCGGCGCGCTGCTGGGCGGATTGCTGCTCAATGTCATGCCCTGCGTCTTCCCGATCCTGAGCCTGAAGGCGCTGAGCCTCGCCAAGGCGGGCGGCGATGGTCGTGCGGCGAAGCGGGAGGCGCTGGCCTATGCGCTGGGGGTGATCGTCACCTGCATGGCGCTGGGCGGCCTGTTGCTGGGCCTGCGGGCGGGGGGCGCGGCGGTGGGCTGGGCCTTCCAGTTGCAGGACCCGCGGATCATCCTGTTGCTGCTCATCCTGGTGACGGCGATCGCGCTCAATCTTGCCGGGCTGTTCACGCTGTCCGCCGTCGGGGCAGGCGGCGGATTGGCGAGCAAGGGCGGCATGGGGGGCGCCTTCTGGACCGGCGCGCTCGTGGCCTTTGTCGCGACGCCCTGCACCGGGCCGTTCATGGGCGCGGCGCTGGGTGCGGCGCTGGTGCTGCCGGTGCTGGCAGCGCTGGCGGTGTTCGCCGGACTGGGCGCGGGGCTGGCGCTGCCGTTCGTGCTGGTCGCCTTCGTGCCCGCGATCCGCCGCCGCCTGCCCAAACCGGGCCTGTGGATGGAACGGCTGCAGCGCATCCTGTCGATCCCGATGTTCCTGACCGCGCTGGGCCTGCTCTGGCTGCTGGGGCAACAGCGCGGCATGGGCGCGATTGCCGTGGGCACGGGCGCCGCCATGCTTGCGGCGGCGGTGCTGTGGTGGCTGGGCACCAGGCAGCGGCAGGGCCGGACGGGCGGCCTGCCGACGGCGGCGGCGATGGCGGCGACGCTGGCGCTGGGCATCGCACTGCTGCCTGCCCGCACGACGGATGCCCATGCGGCGGTGGCGAGGGAGGGTGTCGTGCCCTTCGACGCGGCGAAGCTGGCGGCGCTGCGCGCGCAGGGCAAGCCGGTCTTCCTTTATTTCACCGCCGACTGGTGCATCACCTGCAAGGCGAATGAAGCCGCCGCCATTAACCGGGCGGAGGTCGCCCGCGCCTTTGCGCAAAATGGCGTGACGGTGATGGTGGGCGACTGGACCAATGGCGACGCGGCGATCGGCCGCTTCCTGGAAAGCCAGGGGCGCTCGGGTGTGCCGCTCTATCTGTGGTATGCGCCCGGCCAGTCGGGCAGGGTGCTGCCGCAGATCCTGACGCCATCGGCGCTGACCGGGCTGCTCTGAATATGGCGAAGCAGCGGGCGGACCAGATGCTGGTCGACAGGGGCCTGGTGGAAAGCCGGGCGCGGGCGCAGGCGCTGATCCTGGCCGGCCTTGTCTTCCAGGGTGACCGCAAGGTGGAGAAGGCGGGGCAGCAGCTGCCCGAGGATGCCGTGCTGGACGTGCGCGGGCGCGACCATCCCTGGGTGTCGCGCGGCGGCATCAAGCTCGCCCATGGGCTCGCCCATTTCGGGCTGGACGTGACGGGCATGGTGGCGATGGATGTCGGCAGCTCGACCGGCGGCTTTACCGATGTGCTGCTGACCAACGGTGCCGCGCGCGTCTATGCGGTGGACAGCGGCACCAACCAGCTCGCCTGGAAGCTGCGCATCGACGATCGCGTGATCGTGCATGAGAAGACCAGCGCCCGCATCCTGACGCTTGAGCATATCCCCGAACCCGTCGACATCATCGTGTGCGACGCGAGCTTCATCTCGCTGGCCAAGGTGCTGGAGCGGCCGATGAGCTTTGCCACGCCCGGCGCGCTGCTGGTCGCGCTCATCAAGCCGCAGTTCGAGGCGGGGCGCGAGGAAGTGGGGAAGGGCGGCGTGGTGCGCGATCCGGCCGTTCACGCGCGGGTGTGCGAGGATGTGAGAGCCTGGCTGGATGGCGCGGGATGGGGTGTCGCGGGCGTGACCCAAAGTCCCATTACAGGGCCGGAAGGCAATGTGGAATTCCTCATCTGTGCCCGACGTAGCGGGAACGGATGACTGTTTCGTTCTGACCGGCGATGACCAGGGTCTGCACCTGCTGTCACATCGTTGATACACTTTGCGACAAAGCTGGTTGTTGTGTCGCATTCAAAGGACCGTTAGCCCAGCGCCATGCGAATTTCGGTGGTTTTCTCCTTGGCGGCGCTGATGCTGGCCGCATGTGGCAGTGGGCAGCAGCATAAGCCGCGCCCAACGCCCCTTGTCGAGGCGCAGCCTGTCGGCTCCGCCTCGTTCACCGATGCGATCGAAGCGGTCGGCACGGCCATGGCCAATGAACAGGTCGTGCTGGCGGCGCCGGTGACGCAGCGGATCACCTCGCTCAACTTCACCGACGGCGGTTTCGTGCAGCGCGGGCAAGTGATCGCCACGCTGTCGCAGGGGCAGGAAGCCGCCCAGCTGGCCGCCGCCACCGCCAATGAACAGCAGGCCGCGCTGCAGCTGACGCGCATCCAGGCGCTCAAGGCGCGCGGTTTTGCCACCAATGCCGACCTGGAGGCGCAGGCCGCGACCGCCACCGCGACGCGGGCCAATGCGGCGCTGGCCAGAGCCTCCATCAGTGACCGGGTCGTGCGCGCGCCTTTCGCCGGCTATGCCTCGCTGCGCACCATTTCGGTGGGTGCGGTGGTGCCGGTGGGAACGGCGATTGCCACGATCAGCGATATCTCGCGCATCAAGCTGGACTTCACCGTGCCTGAAACGCTGCTGTCCAGCATCAAGGAAGGGCAGCCGATCACCGCCATTTCGGCCGCTTTCCCCGACCGCCCGTTCCAGGGCATCATCGCGACCATCGATCCGGTGATCGATTCCGCGACCCGCGCGGTCAAGGTGCGGGCCATCCTGCCCAATCCCGACAAGGCGCTGAAGCCGGGCATGCTGCTGACCGTGAAGGTCCTCTCGCGCCAGCGCAGCGCGCTTGCCGTGCCGGAACTGGCGGTGGTGGGCGATGGCGACAAGAGCCTGGTCTTCGTCGTCACGGGGACCGGCAAGGACCGCAAGGTCGTGCGGACGCCCGTGAAGATCGGCATGCGCGATCGCGGCCTGGTCGAGGTGACGGACGGGATCAGGGCCGGGCAGGTGGTCGTGACCGAAGGCGTGGTCAAGCTGTCCGACGGCATGCCCGTGCAACTGACGACGGACAAGCCGGAAGACGGCCTGAAAGATAGCGGCGCGCGCGGCGGCAAGGCGCATGGCGGCCCGTCCGGCCCCGGCGCCACCGGCCGGCCGGCCGGCTGACGGACAGGGCCGATGCAGCTTTCCGACGTTTCCGTTCGCAGGCCGGTCTTCGCGGCAGTGGTGGCGCTGCTGCTCTGCATCGTCGGCATTGTCGGCTATCTCAGCCTCTCCGTTCGTGAATATCCCGATACCGATCCGCCGGTGGTGTCGGTGGAAACGACCTATACGGGTGCCGCGGCATCGGTCGTCGAAACGCGCATCACCCAGATCCTGGAAGACGCCATTGCCGGCGTGCAGGGCATCCAGACGATCACCTCCACGTCCGAGGATGGCCGTTCGACCATCAGCATCGAGTTCGATCCCTCGCGCGATATCGATTCGGCCGCGAACGATGTGCGCGACCGCGTGGGATCGGCCCTGCAGGACCTGCCCGAGGACGCGCTGGCGCCGGAGATCCGCAAGGTGGATGCCGATGCGCGGCCGATCCTCTTCATCGCCTTCTCCCGGCCGGGCTGGACCCCGATCCAGCTCACCGACTATCTCGACCGGAATATTTCGGATCGCTTTTCGGCGATCGACGGCGTGGCCCGCGTGTTCATCGGCGGCGAGGCGCGGCCTTCCACCCGCATCTGGATGAATGCCGAGCGGCTCGCGGCCTTTGGCCTGACCCCGGCCGATGTCGAAAGCGCGTTGCGGTCGCAGAATGTCGAGCTGCCCGCCGGCCGCCTGGAATCGAAGGATCAGAACCAGACGCTGCGCGTGAGCCGGCCGTTCGCGACGCCGGAGCAGTTCGCGCAGCTGGTCGTGGGGCGCGGGGCCAATGGCTATCAGGTGAAGCTGGGCGACGTCGCCCGGATCGAGGTGGGCGCCGAGAACCCCTATAGCAGCTTCCGCTCCAATGGCGGCACCGCCATCGGCCTTGGCATCATCCGTCAGTCCGGCGCGAACACGCTGGAAGTGGCGGACAAGGCCAAGGCGCTGATGGAGCAGTTGAAGCCGGTGCTGCCCGAAGGGATGCAGATCGCGGTCGGGTCCGACGAATCCCTGTTCATCAGCCGCGCGATCGAAAATGTGTACCACACGCTGGGCGAGGCGGCGGTGCTGGTGATCGTCGTCATCTTCCTGTTCTTGGGGTCGATCCGCGCCACCATCATTCCCGCGGTGACGGTGCCGATCTGCCTGCTCGCCACCTGCGCGGTGATGTGGCTGCTGGGCCTGTCGATCAACCTGCTGACGCTGCTCGCCTTCGTGCTCGCCATCGGCCTGGTGGTGGACGACGCCATCGTCGTGCTGGAGAATGTCTATCACCGCATCGAGCAGGGGGAGGACCCGCTGGTCGCCGCCTATCTCGGCACGCGGCAGGTGGGCTTTGCCATCATTTCCACGACGCTGGTGGTGTGCGCCGTATTCGTGCCGGTGATGTTCCTGGCCGGCCAGACGGGCCTGCTGTTCCGCGAACTGGCCGTGGCGATGATCGCCGCGATCGCCTTTTCCGGCTTCATTTCGCTCAGCCTGGCGCCGATGCTCTGTTCCAAGCTGCTCAAGCATAGCGAACGCGGGCGGCTGACCAAGTGGATCGACGATCGCTTCCAGAGCATCGAGAGCGGCTATGCCCGCGCGCTGGACCGGATGCTGAAGCGCCCCCTGGTGCCGCTGCTGGCTGTCGGGCTGTTCCTGGTGGTGGCCGGCGGGCTGTTCACGACCCTGCGCAACGAGCTGGCGCCGTCCGAGGATACCGGCGTGGTGCAGGGCAATGTGAGCGCGGCGGAAGGCACCGGCTATGAAAAGATGGTCAGCTATCTGAACACCGTCGAAAAGCAGCTGCAGCCGCTGCGCGACAACGGGACGTTGCAGAACCTCATCATGCGCGTGCCCGGCGGCTTCGGCACGAGCGACGATTTCAACAATGGCGCGGTGATCGCCTATCTGCGTCCCTGGGAGGACCGCACGATCACCACCGACGAGGTGTCGACGGAGATCAACAAGGTGCTGGCCCAGCAGCCGGGCATCCGCGGCAATGTGGCGCCGCGCTCGGGCCTGTCGCGCGGCCGCGGCCTGCCGGTCAACCTGGTGATCGCCGGATCGACCTATGAAGGGCTGGTGGCGGCGCGCGACCGGATCATGGCGGCGGCGGCGGCCAATCCCGGCCTCGTCAACCTCGACAGCGACTACAAGGAAACCAAGCCGCAGATGCGGATCGACGTCGACACCAAGCGCGCGGGCGATCTGGGTGTGTCGGTGAACGATGTCAGCCAGGCGCTGCAAAGCCTGCTCGGCTCCCGCCGCGTCACCACCTATGTCGACCGGGGCGAGGAATATCGCGTGATCGTGCAGGCCGAGCGCACCGGGCGCTTCAGCCCGGCCAGCCTCGCCCGCATTCAGGTGCGCACGCGCACGGGCATATTGGTGCCGCTCTCCGCTGTCGTGACGCTGAAGGACGTGGCCGGGCCGCGCCAGCTCAACCGCTACAACAAGCTGCGCGCGATCACCCTGACGGCGGGCCTTGCGCCGGGCTATTCGCTGGGCGAGGCGCTGGATTATCTGGAAACCCAGGCGCGCCAGTCGCCCGAGGTGCTGGCGATCGGTTATCGCGGCGAAAGCCAGTCGCTGCGCGAGACCGGCGGCTCCATCCTGCTGATCTTCGGCATGACCATCCTCATCGTCTTCCTGCTGCTCGCGGCGCAGTTCGAAAGCTTCGTCCACCCCGGCATCATCATCGCGACGGTGCCGCTGGCGGTGGCGGGCGGCATCATGGGGCTGGCGCTGAGCGGCGGCACGATCAACCTCTACAGCCAGATCGGCATCGTCATGCTGGTGGGCCTGGCCGCGAAGAACGGCATCCTGATCGTCGAGTTCGCCAACCAGTTGCGCGACGAGGGGCTGGCGATCGGCGAGGCGATCCGCCAGGCGGCGGTGCGCCGCCTGCGCCCCATTTTGATGACGTCCGTCGCGACGGTGATGGGCGCGGTGCCGCTGGTCATCGCATCCGGCGCGGGCGCGGCGGCGCGCAGCAGCATCGGCGTCGTCATCGTGGCGGGCGTTTCCTTTGCGACGCTGATCACGCTCTTCCTCATCCCGATCATTTATTCGCGGGTTGCGGGGCGCACGGTTTCCCCGCAAAGCGTAGGGCGGAAGCTGGATTCGGCATTGGGCGACGGGGCGGCGGATGCCGCTGAATGAATTGAAGCGGGCCGATTGCGTCGAATAATCAGGGGGGTGAGCGCGGATGAACCAGATTGCGTCCAGGGGGCAGCTTCGCCTTGCCTATCTCCGCTGGGCCCTGTTCACCGTGCCGGCCATCGTCTTTCTCGGTTTCCTGTCCGGCCGGGCGGCCAATAGCGGCTATGGCAATCGCTGGTTCGCGGCGCTGCAGAAGCCGGATTACATGCCGCCGGCCATGGCCTTTCCCATCGCCTGGACGCTGCTCTACATCCTGATGGGGCTGGCGATCGCGATGATCCTGCATGCGCGGCGCGCGCGGCTCCGGGGCCTGGCGATCGCCCTGTTCCTCGTCCAGCTGATCGGCAATCTGGCCTGGTCGCCACTGTTCTTCGCCGCGCATCAGGTGACGGCGGCGCTGGCCCTGCTCGTCGCGATCCTTCTGGCGGCGGGGGCCGCGACAATCGTCTTTTTCCGGATTCGCAGGGTAGCAGGATGGATGATGCTGCCCTATCTGGCATGGCTTGTGTTCGCCTCGTCGCTGAACTGCGGGATCATGCGCCTCAATCCGGGCGCTGAAACCCTTGTGGTTCCGGCGCTGCGCACCCAGATATAGTCCCGTCCCATCTGATCGCAGGTGAATGCCATGCAGAGTGAAAACCGTTTCTTCGACGATCTGGCCAAGCTGGTGAACGGCGCGGCCGGCACCGTGGCCGGCATGACCCGTGAATTCGAATCGCGCGCGCGCGAGCGGGCCAAGGGCTGGGTCGGCGACCTGGATTTCGTCAGCCGCGAGGAATTCGACGCGGTCAAGGCCATGGCCGCCGCCGCCCGCGAGGAGGTGGAGATGCTGAAGGCGCGACTCGACGCGCTGGAAGGCGCCGCGCCCGAAGTGGTGAAGGCGCGCGTCTCTTCGCGTAAGGTTTCGGCGAAGAAGGCCGACTGACTTATCCACAGTCTGTCCACATATGGATCACAGCCCCGGCGGCCATGTGGCTGGCGCCTGTTTTTTGGCGACATAAGCTGATAGAGCATGGCAAGGGGACGCGGACGAGCGAATAGAGCATGATGGACAGCGACGAATTCGAACATGACGGGCAGGATGCGGCGCCCATAGACATGCTGGCGACCTATTTCGACGCCCATGGCTGGACGATAGAGCAGGTCGCCGAGGATGAGATCGCCGCGACCACGCGCGGCAGCTGGGCGCAATATGAAGTGCGTGCCATCTGGCGTGACGAGGATCAGGTGCTCCAGCTGCTCGCCATGCCCGACATCAAGGTGCCGGACGACAAGCGGGTGGCGGTGTACGAAGCCATCGGCCTCATCAACGAACAGCTGTGGCTCGGCCATTTCGAGCTGTGGTCTTCGAGCGGCATCGTGCTGTTCCGCCACGGCGCGTTGCTGGGGCAGGGGGACACGATCACGCTGGATCAGGCGCAGATCATGGTGGAAACCGCGATCGACGAGTGCGAGCGTTTCTACCCGGTGTTCCAGTTCGTGCTCTGGGGCGGCAAGACCCCGGCGGAGGCGCTGTCGGCCAGTCTCATCGAGACACGCGGCGAAGCCTGAACCCAGCATGGCAGATGGCATGAGCGCGGCTTGGCCGGCGCATCTTTTCATGATCGGTTGCGGCAATATGGCGGGGCAGATGCTGTCCCGCTGGATCGCTTGCGGGCTCGATCCGGCGCGGGTGACGGTGCTGCGCCCCAGTGGCCGGCCGGTCGCGCCGGGGGTGGCGGTGATCACGGACTATCCGCAGGCGCTGCCGCCGGGGACGACCGTGCTGATCGGCATGAAGCCCTATCAGTTCGCCGATGTGGCTCCCAATCTGGCGCGGATTGCGGGCGCGGACACGCAGTTCGTCTCTATTCTGGCCGGCACCACGGCGGCGCAACTGCGCACGGCGCTGCCCGACGGCGCGCAGATCGTGCGGGTGATGCCCAATACGCCCGTGGGCGTGGGGCAGGGTGTGTGTGCGCTGTTTGCCGATGGTGCGACATCGGGCGGAACGCGCGATGCGGTGCAGGCGCTGATGACGCCGCTGGGCCTTGCCGAATGGATCGCCGACGAAGGGCAGTTCAATCTGGTGACGGCGCTTTCGGGCTGCGGCCCCGCCTATCTGTTCCGCTTCATCGACGCGCTGGCGCGGGCGGGCGCCGCGCTTGGCCTGCCACGCGATCAGGCGGGGCGGCTGGCGCTGGCGACGGTGCAGGGTGCAGCGACATTAGCGGCGGCGAGCGATGAAAGCCCCGGCCTGCTCGCCGATCGCGTCGCCAGCCCCGGCGGGATGACGCGGCAGGGGATGGATGTGCTGGATGCCGAGGACCGCCTCGTCGCCCTGCTCACCGACACGCTGCGCGCCGCCCGCGACCGGGGCGAGGAGATGGCGCGGGGCGCTTAGAGCATTCTGAAGTCGGCTGGAACAGCCGACGGCTGGCAGAATGCGGAAAACAAAAGACAATCAGGGCTGTGAACGATCCCATCCAATCGTTCACCGCTCTAGGTCAAATAGACATTCAACTCTCTTGAATGATTGAGCTATGTTTATTCCAATTCGTCATGCTGAACGTGTTTCAGCATCCATTCCTCCACGTGCGCGATGGCTTCAGGAGGCGCGATAGATCCTGAAACACGTTCAGGATGACGATGGTCCTGGCTGTAGCCAACCTGCCCTCTTCTGGATGTCGATCCGCCCTAGGCCCCTGCGTCTGCAACCCCATCGCGCCATGGACAGGCTATCCGTTCAGCGCCTGGAGCGGTTGATCTGATTGCATCAGAGCAACCGCTCTCTATCCTTGATCGACCGCGATTTCTTAACCGGCGATCGATTCCGATCACTTGGAAATCGCTCTTGCCGTGCTGAGCGAATAGGGCCGCGCCGCCGGGGAGGCGCCCCAGTTGCGATTGGGTGCCGCCTGCATGGTGAAGCGCAGTTCGCCGCCCGCCATGATTTCCTCATGCCGCAGATAACTGCGCTCCAGCGGCTTGCCGTTCAGCATCACCCGGCCGACATAGGGGTTGGCGTCGCTCAGGCCATCGGTGAGAATCGTGAACCGCTTGCCATTGGGCAGGTTCAGCACCGCGCGCGAAACGAAGGGGCGGCCGATCACATATTCCAGGCTGCCCGGCGTGACCGGGTAAAAGCCGAGGCCGGTGAACATGAGCCAGGCCGACATCTGCCCCAGATCGTCATTGCCCGAAAGGCCATCGGGCGTCGGCTTGTACTGGCTCTCCACGATCTGCTTCAGCCGCGCCTGTGTCCGCCATGGCGCGCCGGCATAGCTGTAGAGATAGGCGACATGATGGCTGGGCTCGTTGCCATGGATATATTGGCCGATCAGCCCGGCGATATCCTCCGCATGGCTGTAGTCGATCTTCCTATTGTCGAAGTCGAACATGGCGTCCAGCTTGGCGATGGCGGCCCCATCGCCACCCATCAGCTGGAACAGCCGGTGCTGATCCTGCGGCACGAACCAGCTATATTGCCACGCATTGCCCTCCGTATAGTCGGACCCATAGTTGATCGCGGTCGGATCGAAGGGGGTGCGGAAGGCGCCGTCGCTCTTGCGCGCGCGGACGAAACCGGTCTTGGGGTCGAAGCTGTTGCGCCAGTTGCCGGCGCGGGCATAAAAGCGCGCGGCCACGTCCTTTTGCCCCATCGCCTCGGCCATGCGGGCGATGGTCCAGTCGTCATAGGCATATTCCACCGTCTTGGACGCCGCCTCCGGCTCCCGGTCGATGGGGACATAGCCGAGCCGCTGATAGTCGCCGATGCCGCCATAGGGGGCGTAGGTCGCGCTGGCGACCATGGCGTCCAGCGCTTCCCTGGGGTCGAAGCCGCCTATGCCCTTCAGATAGGCGTCGGCGATGACCGGCACGGCATGGTAGCCGATCATCGTCCATGTCTCGCGCCCCTGGAACTGCCACACCGGCAGGATGCCGTCCGGGCTTGCCTTGCGGCTGGCGAGCAGGGAACGGACGATGTCGCCGTTCGTGCTGTCCGGCTGGACGAGGGTCAGTAGCGGATGCTCGGCCCGGAAGCTGTCCCACAGCGAGAAGGTCGACCGGAAGGTGAAGCCCTCGGCCCGATGCACGGCATTGTCCGGCCCGCGATAGCGCCCGTCGACGTCGCCGGCGACGGAGGGAGCCAGCAGCGTGTGGTAGAGCGCGGTGTAGAGGTTGCGGCGCATGGGCGCGGGGGCTTCGATCTCCACGGCCGACAACGCCTTCTCCCACGCCTGGCGGCTCGCGGCGCGGACGGCGTCGAACCCGCCGGGCTCGCTGTCGAGATTGGCGATCGCGCCGGCCTCATCGACCGAGGAGATCGCGACCCTGACCTCCAATGGCCTGTCGAGCGTGCCGAAGTCGAACCGGCCCACCAGCGCGCGGCCGCTCCGTTCGGCCACCGCATCGCTGCCGCGCCCCGGCCCCTGGAAACCCTTGTAGGGAACGTCCTTTTCCGTGCTGATGAAGCCATGGTCCTTGAGCGGCGCGGAAAAGCGCATCGCGAAGAACAGTTGGCGATCGGGTGCCCAGCCGCGCGTCTGGCGCGATCCGGTGATCGTGCCGTCGGGGTGGAGGCGGAGCGAGGACCACAGGATCTTGCCGGGATAGTTGTAGAGCGAACTGCGCATGTCGAGCAGCAGATGCGCCGCCTTGCCCGACGGGAAGCTGTAGCGATGGACGCCGATCCGCTGGCCCGCGGTCATCTCCGCCCGCACGCCGGCATCGCTCAGGGTCACGGCATAATAGCCCGGCTGCGCCACCTCGTCGCCATGGCTGAAGCGGGAGCGGTAGCCCGAACCGGGCTGTGTCGGGTCGCCGGGTTCCAGCGGCACATGATCGCCCGCCACCGGCATGACCAGGAAGTCGCCAAGATCGGAATGGCCGGCGCCCGAGAAATGGGTGTGGGAAAAACCCTGAATGGTCGGGTCGCCATGGCGATAGCCGGCGGCATGGCCATAGCATTCGCGGATCAGGCAGTTCGTGTCGGTATCGGGGCTGAGCTGGACCATGCCGAACGGCGCGGCGGCGCCGGGAAAGGTATGCCCTTCGCCATCGGTGCCGATGAAGGGATCGGCATCCTCATAGCCTGAAGCGACCAGAAAGGGGGTGGCGAGCGCGAGCGTGAGCACGGAAGCGATGCGGAGATGTGTTTTCATGGTGCCGTTCTAGGCAGATATGCCGCGCGCGGAAAAGAGGGGCGGTGACGCCGGATCGACCGGGAGGGGGCATCCGTCCGGTCGCGATGCCTGAAATCGGCGTGGCATCGCCATGCGGAAGGGAGGTTTTGACGGGGGCTCGGCACGACTCATTGGGGTGAATCGCCTTGATGAAGAATATTTGCGGTCGGCAGGCCCGGCCGGGTCGTTGCGGAAGCGCGTTTCCGGCCAGGATTTCAGAACATTTTTCAGAAGAAAAATCACGTTAAAACAAGAGTATAATGCCTATCAAAGGGAGGCTTGAGCATCTTTTTCACGATCCCCGCAAAAAAGCGTTTGACGGTTCGGCGAGTCCCCCATATATGCCCGCTTCCCGGACGGGGCGCTGCCTACTGACAGCGTCTGGTACGGCCGCCAACATAGACGGACGATATGTCCCCCGGTAGCGAT
>NZ_JBANFL010000029.1:0-50735 GCF_037154135.1 Sphingobium aquiterrae | reverse complement strand
AACCATCGAAATGAGGGGTCCCTTTTAGACGCCGATCACCCCGCTAACGGGGTCCTTTTTGCACGCCGATCCACACCGATGCATTGTCGTGTTCGACCCAAACGAGCGTCTTGGACATCAGGCGAATCCCATTTCCTTGAGCTTGGCAACCAGTGCGTCGACGTCCGGCACCTTGATGCCTGCCTGCCGCGCGGCCGGTTCGCTGACCTTGAGCGTCTTGAGGCGCGGCGCCGTGTCTATGCCGTAGTCGGCTGGGCTCTTGGTGGTGAGCGGCTTCGACTTGGCCTTCATGATGTTTGGCAGCGAGGCATAACGTGGCTCGTTGAGACGCAGGTCGGTCGTGACGATCGCCGGCAGGGCTAGTTTGACCGTCTCGAGGCCGCCATCGACCTCTCGGGTAACGTTGACGCTGTCGACCTCGACTTCAACCTTGCTGGCGAAGGTGCCCTGCGGCCAGCCCAGTAGGGCGGCAAGCATCTGCCCGACCTGGTTCGAATCGTCATCGATCGCCTGCTTGCCCAGGATCACCAGGCCCGGCTGTTCCTCGTAGGCGATGGCCTTCAGCAGCTTGGCAACCGCCAGCGGCTCCACCTCGTCGTCGGTCTGCACCAGAATTGCCCGGTCGGCACCCATCGCCAGCGCCGTGCGCAGCGTCTCCTGTGCCTTCTGCGGCCCGACCGACACAGCTACGATCTCGGTGGCAACGCCCTTTTCCTTGAGGCGGATGGCTTCCTCGACCGCGATCTCATCGAACGGGTTCATGCTCATCTTGACATTGGCCAGATCTACGCTCGTGCCATCCGCCTTCACCCGCGGCTTCACGTTGTAATCAATCACCCGCTTCACAGGGACCAAAATTAGCACGATCGGGTCTCCGTTTGTGCGTTGTCCATGACAGTCATCGTTAGCCATTCGGCGTTCAGTGCAGGTGAGTGTGAATTTTCAACCTCTACAGACACTAACGTCGTCGCAAGCCAGTTGCCGGGTTTGCGTTCACTCAAGTTTTTTAGCGTGAACAGCCCACGAATTCGGCTATCGACCCTCACCGGCGAAATGAAGCGCACAGCGTTGAAACCATAGTTCAGCGATATCCGCGCGCCGACAATATTTGGCATAACTTCATAGCACACCCATCACGCGGTCCGGTTCTGGACTGGCGATCGCATCGGGATGGCGTCGAGCAACGCCTGCCCCGGAGCCTTGGGGCTGCCATCGCCGTTGACGTAGACATAGAGTGTCGTGGTCGTAATCCCGAGCCGCCTGGCGACATCGGCCGCGACGGCACCCCGATCGGACATCGCCGCCATCGCCATCGTCAGCGTCGCCCGGTTCATCTTGCGCGGCCGACCGCCCATACGACCACGCGCACGCGCTGCGGCAAGGCCGGCATGGGTGCGCTCGGCAATCAGCTCGCGCTCGAACTCGGCGAATGCCGCGAAGATGCCGAAGGCGAGACGGCCATTGGCGGACGTCGTGTCGATCTGCGCGCCGGCATCGGCCAGCACCTTCAACCCGATCCCGCGCGACCGGAGATCCTCGGCGGTCGTGACCAGGTGGCGCAGATCGCGGCCGAGCCTGTCGAGCTTCCAGATGACGAGCGTGTTGCCCGGTTGCAGCGCCTTCAGGCAGGCGGTGAGACCTGGCCGCGCATCGTGCCGGCCCGATGCCAGATCCTCGTAAATGCGGGACGGATCGATGCCGACCGCGAGCAGCGCGTCGCGCTGCGGCTCCAGCGTCTGCGTGCCGTCCGACTTCGACACCCGGATATAGCCGATGAGCAATCCACACCTCGCCAGAAAAGATGATCGGCATGGTGCAAGATTGCGCTGGTTTTCACAACGGGTTTCCTTGCCATTGGCGCGAGGTCGAGGCCGGCATCGCGCGACCGCGAGAAAACCGTCCGTTTTTCTTGCGGGGCAGGCGCCGGCTTCCGGCGGTCGGGAGCCGCTACGGGGTTTCCATCCACGTCTGAATCCGTTCCGCCGTCGCCTTGAGCACCTGTTGCACCAAGGCCTGGGACGCGGGCGGTAAATCCGAGGACTGGAAGTCGGATACCAGTCGCGCGAGGTCGTCGGCCCAGAGGTGCATCATTTCCGTCAAGCGCCCGGCATGGTCGGCGTGGCCGCCATCGGCGGCTGCCTGAAGCTCGCGCTCCAGTTCGCCGGCGTCGCGCAGCACATGAACGAGTTTTGACTTCAGCCGCTCCGGCAATTCAGGCAGCTCGCCATGGGGATGGTTGCCGGAGGCCAACATGGCCTGGTTGCGTTCGGACATCTCCTCCATGATCCGGGCATAGCGCTCAAATCCCGGGAAACGCTCGCACAGGTCGCGTAGCGTCCTATCGCTGGTGCTGCCGTAGATGCCGTGCAGGTCCTGCATGTGGCCGATCATATGATTGGCCAGGGCGATCCCGGTGATACCCTGTGCCTCAAGCTGGCGGACACGCAGGTTGATGGCGGCGGCAATCCGGCTCGCATCGATCATCCCGCATCCGTCCCTTCCATTGCAACTCTCGTGAATACATCGCCTTCGATTGCAGGCAGCGCCGGATGATTGCAATCACCACGGTCCTCCAGGGCCGTGCGGACCGCACCGTGCCTGTGGCGACATTGTTGCTGCCGTCTTCGCGATCCTGCGCCGCTCGCTGAACATCTCGCGTCCGTCGCACGCAATGTGATTTGCGTCGCAACCAATGTGAGCCTCGCGACCCTGAACGTCTCATATAATCCGAGCCGGAAACCGCCCTCTATTGCAGTTCCCCATCATTGCGAGCCTATACAGCTATCAACAGATCGCCGGTGGGGAACAGGCGACAGGCAAGCGCAAACCCGGCTTCCCGATCAGCTTGCGAAACCCTTTCTGCGCTCATCTTTCCGGTCTTGTAGTCGCCATTGACAACCCTGATCCGGCAAATTCCGCACCCACCACCCCTGCAGCCAACACCGATGTCATCAGCTCCGCATCGCTCCATCGCGATCAGAACCGGTTCGTCTTGACCGCAGTCAAACTCCGCGCCACCGATAATACGGATCCGATGCAGCTGTCCCAAGGCGTTAATCCGACGTTCCGGCTTTGGCAGCCGCCTTCGCCGCGAAAGACTGACCTCCAACTGCAAAATGACCCGCGGGCATTTCGCGTAAAATGACTCGAACAGATTCACGCGGCGCTCCGATCGAACTGATCGCCGCGTCGGTCAGAGCCTGGATCAACCTCTCCTTGTCGTGGGCCGACCTCCCTTCAAGCATGTTGACCTCAATGATTGGCACTTACGCCTCCACCTGGAACATGACGGTGCCCAAGCCCTGGATCGTCGTGCGAACGGTCTGCCCCGGGGCAAGGTTCGGCGCGGCGGTAATACCGCCCGCCATGACGATATCGCCTGCGTTGATCTGCTCTCCCGCTTCGGCGACCAACCGAGCCGCCGCGACCAGCGAACGCAGCGGATGGCCGAGAATCGCCGCGGTCGAACCAACCTCCGTAACGAAACCGTTTATTTCGAGGATCACGCCCAGATTGGAGAAATCCTTGGCAGGATCATTCCATGGGCCAATCACAAGGCCGGAAGAGGAGGTATTGTCTGCAATCACATCGCAAAGAGAGAATTTGAAATTCTCATATCGGCTGTCGATAATTTCCATTGCCGGGGCGATCGCTTCCACTGCCGCCAAAGCTGCCGCAGCTGTTACTTTGCCCGACAGGGGTGCTTTCATGAGAAAAGCTACCTCCGGCTCGACCCGGGGATGGACGAAGCGCGCGCGCGACATCGTCGAACCCTCTTCGATCAGCATCGCATCAGTGAGGCGACCCCAGGCAACCTCATCAACCCCCACCTGCAGCATCTTGGCCCGACTGGTCAGGCCCATCTTGACGCCGATCCGCAGCTCTCCACGCGCCAGGCGGCGGTCAACAGACAACTTCTGGATCCTGTATGCGTCGGCCACACTCAACTCTGGATCGCTATGGGTCAGCTGTGGAGTCGCACGAGCGTTGAGCGCGGCACCGTCTAGAATTTCAGCGTATCTTTCAAGTCTGTCCATTACCATTTGCCTACGCTGCTCGCTCGGAGATGAGATCAAGAGCTACATCGACGATCATGTCTTCCTGCCCGCCGACCATGCGCCGTTTACCAAGTTCTAGCAGGATTTCGCGGGTATCGAGCCCATATTGCTCGGCTGCTTTTTCTGCGTGCCGAAGGAAGCTCGAGTAAACCCCGGCATAACCTAGACTGAGTGTCTCGCGATCAACCCGCACCGGACGATCCTGCAGCGGGCGAACCAAATCTTCCGCCGCATCCATCAGTGCCATGACATTGCAGCCGTGGTTCCAGCCCTTGCGATCGGCCGCCGCAACGAACACCTCTAGCGGGGCATTACCTGCTCCTGCACCCATGCCGGCAAGGCTGGCATCGATCCGGACTGCCCCTTCCTGGGCAGCGACGATAGAATTGGCGACACCGAGCGAGAGGTTGTGGTGGGCATGCATGCCGCGCTGGGTTTCCGGTTTGAGCACCCGTTCATAGGCGCGCAGGCGATCGCGCACCCCGTCCATGTCGAGCGCACCCCCGCTGTCGGTCACATAGACGCAGTGCGCGCCATAGCTTTCCATCAGCAGCGCCTGCTGCGCCAGCGCCTCCGCATCGATCATATGGCTCATCATCAGGAACCCTGAGACGTCCATGCCAAGATCGCGAGCGATGCCGATATGCTGCCTGGCGACATCGGCTTCAGTACAATGGGTGGCGACCCGCACCGAACGCACTCCCAGCGAGTAAGCCCGCCGCAGTTCCTCGACAGTACCGATCCCCGGTACCAGAAGCGTGGTCAGCACCGCGTTCTTGACGACATCGGCAGCGGCCTCGATCCATTCCCAGTCGGTATGGGCGCCGAACCCGTAGTTGAACGAGGTGCCGTTGAGGCCATCGCCATGCGAAACCTCAATCGCATCGACGCCGGCATCATCGAGCGCCTTCGCGATCGTGCGGACGCTGTCTGTGCCGTACATGTGCAGGATGGCATGCATCCCGTCACGCAGGGTGACATCCTGGATGTAGAGCTTGCTGGTTTCAGGATTGAAAGTCATGCTGCCGCCTTCTCGATTTGCTGTTGGGCGAGACGCTCGCCAGCCGCCTTGGCTGCGGCGGTCATGATGTCGAGGTTTCCGGAATATTTGGGCAGATAATCGCCCGCACCTTCAACCTCTAGAAAGACGCTGGTCTTGAGCCCCTCGAACTCGCCATAGCCCGGAATCTTCAAGGGGTGGTTCGAACCGAACCGCTCGAACTGCACTTCCTGCTTAAGCCGATAGCCAGGCACATAAGATTGGACGGTCTGCACCATGTCCTGGACCGAGGCTCGGATTTTGTCCTCATCGACTTGGTCGGTCAGCGTGAAGATCGTGTCGCGCATGATCATCGGCGGTTCGGCCGGGTTGAGGATAATGATCGCGCGTCCGCGGCCCGCGCCGCCGACCGCCTCGATCGCCTTCGCAGTGGTCCGCGTGAATTCATCGATATTGGCCCTCGTTCCGGGTCCGGCCGAGCGCGAGGACACCGAGGCCACGATTTCGGCATAATGGACCGGAGTAACGCGCGAGACCGCAGCCACGATCGGAATCGTAGCCTGTCCCCCGCAGGTGACCATGTTGACATTGCGGACACCGCTTTTGAGCGCGCCACCCACCGGCGGCACGAAGAACGGACCGATTGCTGCTGGGGTCAGGTCGACCACCAGCTTGCCGTCCTGCTGCAGAGCGGCGTCATGTTCCTTGTGAGCATAGGCCGAGGTAGCGTCAAAGACGACGCCGATCTCGGGATAGACCGGCAGCTTGCGCAGCCCTTCAATCCCTTCATGTGTGGTGGTCACGCCACGTTCACGGGCCATTGCCAGCCCTTCCGAAGCAGGGTCAATTCCGACCACTGCGGCAAGTTCTAGCATGTCAGAACCCTTGAGCAGCTTGATCATCAAGTCGGTGCCGATATTGCCCGAGCCTATGATTGCGCATTTCATCTTGGCCATCTTTTTGTCTTCCTGTTCCGTCGTCAGCCGGCGTTGGCAGCGAAGGCTGCACGCACCGTTCCGACACCATTGATTCTCGCTTCTACGACATCACCGCGATTGACCCCGGCCATCGGCCCCAAGGCGCCCGACAGGATTACGTCGCCTTCGAGCAGCGGCCGTCCTACCCGCGCCATGACCCTCGCCAACCACAGCGCTGCGGTTATCGGGCTGCCCAGACACGCTATCCCCGCACCGACGGAAATCGGCTCGCCCTTCACTTCCATCACCATTCCGCATGTGCGCAGGTCGAGCCCCTCAAGCTTGCGCGGGACCGCGCCAAGCACAAACAGCCCGCTCGAAGCATTATCGGCGACAGTATCCCAGATACGGATATCCCAGTTGGCCACTCGGCTGTCGACGACCTCAATCGCCGGCACAACATACTCGACCGCGCGGATCATCTCTGCCGTGGTGACGTCGGGATGCGGGAGGTCGCGGCCGACAACGATGGCGATCTCTGCCTCGACCTTAGGCTGGATGACCTGGTCGAGCGAGATCGGGATACCTTCGGATACGTCCATGTCAGCAAACAACATGCCGTAATCAGGCTGATCGACACCCAGTTGCCGCTGAACCGCGAGTGAGGTCAGGCCAATCTTGCGCCCGACCAAGCGCCGGCCATTTTCGAGGGAGTGGCGAGTATTGGCGTTTTGCACTTCATAGGCAGCGTCCAGGCCGCCCGCCGCAATGAGGTCGCGCACCGGCGCCACCGGTGTTCCGCTCGCCGCCGCGCCGCGCAGCATCTCAGCTGCCTGCTGGATAATTCTAGGATCAATCCTGGTTTCTATCGTCATGATCTTACAGCTTCACACAAATGTTTTCAGATTCGGTATAAAATTCGAGGCTGTGTCCGCCGCCCTCCCGGCCGATGCCTGAATGTCCAGATCCACCAAAAGCGGTCCGGAGATCACGGAGGAACCAGCAATTGACCCAGCACACGCCAACCTGCATCGCTGCAGCGACACGGTGCGCCCTCGAGAGATTCTCTGTCCAGACTGTCGCACACAAGCCGTAATCGGTGTCATTGGCCAGAGCGATCACCTCGCCTTCGTCATCGAAGGGGATGACCCCGCAGCATGGACCAAAAATCTCCTCGCGCATCACAGAACTCTCGTGTGGCAGACCCGTCCACAGGGTCGGTTCAACATAGAAGCCGCCTGCTTCAGCGCCCTCAATCCGGGGAATCCCGCCGCCGGTGACGACATTAGCACCTTCAGCGACCGCTCGCGCATAGAAGCCAAGGACCTTTTCCTGGTGTTCCGCGCTGATCAGCGGGCCAAGATAGTCTGGGTCGCCGATAGCCCCGGGCTTGAACGCCTTGGCAGCAATCGTCATACGCCTGACAAATTCGTCGAACAAGGGCCGCTCGACATAGACCCTTTCTGTGCCAAGACAGACCTGCCCGGTATTGAGGAACACAGAGCGAGAAATACCCTCGATCGCCTTGTCGAGATCGGCGTCTGCAAAAACGATGGCGGGATTCTTGCCGCCGAGTTCGAAAGAGATATCGCGGACGCCGACTGCTGCTTTTTGCATGATCGCTTGCCCCGTACCGGTCTCACCGGTGAAGGTGATGGCATCAACGTCCTTATTGGAGGTCAGGAATTCCCCGGCCGATCCTGCGCCAAACCCGTGAACGACATTGTAAACACCTTCAGGCATTCCCACAGCATTCATAACTTCGCCCAGCAGTGCTGCGGTCCGCGGTGTCTCCTCCGAGGGCTTGACGACGACCGTGTTGCCGCACGCAAGCGCCGGACCGACCTTCCAGGTCATCAGCAGCAGCGGGAAGTTCCACGGACAGATTACCGCGACAACGCCCTTTGGCTTACGCACCACGTAGTTGATTGCCTGGCTGCCGTCGGGGGTCGGGGTGATGAAGGACTCTGCGGACATGGTTGCAATCACGTCGGCGAACATTCGGAAATTTGCCGCACCCCGTGGAATGTCGATATGCGAGGCTATTTGACGGGGCTTGCCTGTATCGGCAACTTCGGCCTCGAGGAAATCTTCGGCACGCCGCTCTATCTCGAAAGCGACGGCGGTAATCAGCTTGACCCTTTCAACCGTGGTCATCCGGCCCCATGGGCCGCTGAGCGCCGCCTTGGCCGCCGACACCGCATCTGCCACGTCGCTCTCGCTCGCTTCGTGGACGAGGCCTGTCTGCTGCCCGGTGGCAGGGTTGACATTGACGAACGTCTTACCCGCGCTGCCCTTGCGAAAGGAGCCGCCAATAAAGTTCTGGATGGTATCGGTGACGGGAAGGGACATGATGTGATGATCTGCCTTTGTGTTGACTATGCTAATTGGCAGGACTCGGCAGCTAATTGCTGCGTTGCGCGGATGGCGGAGACGCCGGCATTGGCGCAGGCAATATCCTGTTCCTCGGTCGCCCCGGAGACCCCGATCGCTCCGACACATTCACCGCCGATCTCGATCGGCAGCCCCCCGCCGAACATCGCGATCCCCGGCTGTGCGGTAATCCCGCTGCACAGCGCCGGATTACCAGATACCATCCGATAGAGTTCGGGGCCTGGCATCCGGAAACTGGCGACGGTATAGGCCTTGTCCTGGGCGATCTGAGTGGATGGGAACGGGGCTCCGCTGGCACGCAGAAATGCAACCAGTTCGCCCCCAGCACCAATGACCGCGGCGGCGACCGGACAACCAAGTTCCGTGCCTTTTGCGACAGCGGCCGAGACTGCGTCGGCCGCCAAACCATGGCCAATCGTCTTGATCACTGCCAGGCCGTCCATGATCAGGTGTTCACCGTCATGAAGCGATCATGGAGCGCCTTTTCATAATAGAAGATCGCCTTCCCGGCATTCTCGGCCTGCCACATCCGTCGGGGGTTATCGGGATAGTAAATATAGCCGCCACAGAACGTTTCGTTGCGATTGCCAGAGGGATCAAAGAAGTAGATCGTCTGTCCTCGAGTTATCCCGTGGCGCGTCGGGCCGATATCGAGCGAAATATCGTAACGACTGATGATGTCAGCCGCGTGTCCAACGTCGTGCCAAGATTCGAGGTTGAAAGAGACGTGGTGAATCCGACCGTTTTCCGGATAGCCCAGGAACGCGACGTCGTGCGCCTTGTTGCTGCATGACAGGAATATCCCGAGGCGTGCACCCGAGCTTTCGTCAACGAGCTCCTCGGTCACCGAGAAGTCAAGCGCCTCAACAAAGATTTTGGCGCTCGCAGAAATATCTATGCCATTCAGCGCGCAATGGTCAAAACGGGTCGCCCGCATGCCACGTGGCTCAGCAATCCAGACGTCGGGATTACGCACCGCTGGTCCGGTGTCAGACAGTTGCATTTCTGCATATAGGTCGAACACATGACCGGTTGGCGTGTTGAAGCGGATTTTTCGCCCGACCCCGGGATCCTCACCGGCAGGTATGACATCGACATGGACGTCCAGATCGAGAAGACGCTCGGCAAAATGATCGAGATCGCCATCCTTGGCGACCTTGAACGCCATCCGGTCGAACCCGGCCGATTCCGCTTCACGCAGGATTATGCTATGACGGTCAAACTCGTCGAACGCCTGAAAGAAGGCCCGCCCGCCTTCAACGCCCACCAGGTTCAAACCAATCCGGTCACGATAATGCTGGATCGCCTCGTTGAGGTCCAGAACCCGCAGCTGCACATAGCCAGGGCGAATCACTCCGGTCAGAGCCACTTCAGTTCTCCTTGTTTGATCAATTTTGTAACAAAGTTTGGATAAACTCAGGGTCGTCGTGGAGCTTAACACCATTACCACCCTCTGCTCATCATGGGAACTCTCTCATAGCCAAAAGAATTAAAGAATTTGTGCCCGACGTCTAGAAGGTTAGCCTGTAGCCAATAGAAATATTGTTCTGAGAATGCGTGATGCTAATCGGCTGTGAGGTGTTGGGCAAGCCATCGTTCGATACTCTTTCTTTGAAGGCGTGCGAATATGCGAAGTCGATCGCATGGCGTTTGCCAAGTTTATAGGTCATACCAGCAGACGCATGATATTTTGGGATACCTGGAACAATCGCCAAGAGTGTGGCTCCCGGCGTTGCTTGAGAAGCAAATCGGCCACCCGCGCGGAACGTCATAGGTCCCATTTCGTAGGCCCCGCCAATTGCCACAATGTCTTGGTTTCTGTAGTTCTGTGGCAGGAGAACGTTGATATCCCCACCGGCGTCGGCTTCAAATCCGACATCGATATTCTTCATCGCATGTTTCCAGAACGCGCGTTGATACTCAGCCGTGATCAAGAACTGAGGGCCAAATCTCTGGGTGATCCCTATGGAAAGCCGCGCAGGCATCTGAAAGTCGCGGACCCGGATCTTACCGGCGAGCGGGATCTGCCCGGCGACGGTAGACACTGCCGTCAGTGTCGCACGACCTTTCAGATCTGCAACGTTGGTTTCGAAATTATATGCGCCCCCGATCGTAGTGGAAGGCGTGAGCTTGTAAGTAAAGCCGAAACGCCCTCCCAGACCCCAGCCGTCAACGCCGTTAAGCAAGAAACTATTCCGGGTTAAGCCAAAATGCACTGCATCGAGTCCGGGAATTCCACCAAGTACCGGACCGAGGCTACCGGAGACTCTCCCGCCGCCTATCAACGATCCAACCTGATCGGCTTGGAGTTGCTCGTTAAGGTTCAGACCGATCCAAACCGCATCGATCGAGCCGCCAATCGTCAATCGGTCGTTTACTTTGACGCTCACCGCCGCAGGAATATCAAAAGCGAACATGCGGCTCGAGATGTCCAAACCCGTCGGCGCACCCGAAAGTCCGTTGGAAAGAAAGCTGTTCTTGCCATATTCGACGCCAAGCCCACCCTGCGCAAAGGCACCGACCCCGAATGTGAATTTGCCCGAGCGCCTGATATACGCTAGCTGCGGCGCAAAATATGGCCCGCGATTACGTGAATGCGTGCGTGAGGCAGCTTTCGCTCCGGTAATATTATCATAGGCGTTGACATCTGGTGCTATCATGTCGAGGCCGATGAGCAGCTGAGAATTCGAATCGGGATCCTGACTGTCTGTAGAGAGTGATAGAGTTGCTGGATTGCTCATGATACCAGCAGGTCCCACGTCAAGCGAGACAGCAGCTCCGCCCAAACCGCGCGAGATCGCGCCATACCCCTCCAGTGTAAAAGTTTCGGTCGCCCATGCTGGCGATGCTGATCCAGCTGCTATAAGCCCCAGTGCAGTCATAATTTTAAGTTTCATATTCCCTCTCCCATTTTCTCTTTTCTCACCGTAAGACATAAGACTAGGGGCGACTGAGTATTGTCATGTCGACATCAAACTTGTCGTTGAACGTGGGCAACGCCGTCCCAATATCTGCGAACCTGACTCGTGACTGAAGTAAGCTTCAGGTTGCAGGCCGTCTTTCGCGCAACGGTGGCATCCTCCCCTTTGTCCCCGAGGCATATCTGGAAGCTGGCGTTGGGATTGCGGGCCTCCTCTTTGTTGGGGTTTGATGACGGACGCCGGGATCATCCCTGCGGCGGCGTTACCTCCTAAAACTCCGGCTACGCCGGCATTCTCAGAACTGGCTTCAACGTGGCCCCAGCTTCGGAGTCGGCCGCTGCCTGATTGATCTGATCAAACTCGTAAAACGTGATCAACTTATCGAAGGGAAATTTGCCCTGCTCATAGAGGGAAATCAGCCGAGGAATGAAAATCTCGGAGTTTGCTTGGCCTTCGATGATGCCTCTGAGCTTTCGGTTGAACAGCAGGAAGTTGATATCCACCGCAAGCGTGGTGCCCATGGGCGGCGCGCCGACGATGCCGATCTCGCCGCCTATACACGAACTGGCGATCGCCTGACCGAGGACGACGGGAATACCGCTGGTCTCCAGGGCGTAGGCGACTCCGCCTGGGCAGATTTTCGCAATTTCCGCCACCGGATCGCTGTTCCCGGCGTTGATCACGTGAGTAGCACCGAATTCGGTGGCGAGGTTCAGCCGATTCTCCTTCACATCGACCACGATGATCGTAGTGCAGCCGGCGATCACCGCAGCCATCACGGCCGAGAGGCCCACCGCGCCCGCGCCGAAGATCGCGATGGCAGATCCGGCGGTGGGATTGAGCGCGTTCAGCACCGATCCCGCGCCGGTCTGGATGCCGCAGCCCAGCGGCCCTAGAATTTCGAGTGGCACGTCCTTGCTTACTTTAATTGTGTTCCGCTCGTAGGACAGCGCATGGGTGGCGAACGATGACTGCCCGAAAAAGCTTGCGCCCAACTCGCCGTCGTCGTGGTCGTGAATGGTGCATTCGCCCCCCACACCGCGGCCCATGAAGTTCGGCAAGAATGAGTTCGCGCAGCTTGTCGGGTCACCGGATACGCATGCCTCGCATCGACCGCAGGTATAAAACGTCAGCACCACATGGTCGCCCGGCGCGACCTTGGTGACGGAGCTGCCAACTTTCTCGACCACGCCCGCGCCTTCGTGGCCGAACACCATCGGCAGCGGCACGGGATAGTGCTGGTCGCGGCAGATCAGGTCCGTATGGCAGAGTCCGGTGGCGACCAGCTTGACCAGGATCTGGTCGTCGGCCGGTTCGTTCAGCCTGGCGTCTTCGAGCAGGAAGGGTCCGCCCGATTGGCGCACGACAGCGGCTTGGATATCCATGAGAGACTTCCTTGTGTGGTTGTGAGTCTTAGAACGCAGCGGCTTGGCTCTTGTCGAAGAACCTGTCCGCGAAGATTCGCTCGGGCGTCAGCCCGGCTTTCAACAGAGCCGACTCGGCGGCGTCCACCATGGGCGGCGGGCCGCAGAGATAGGCCTGTGCGCGGTCGATGTCCGGGATGGTCTGTATATAGTCGGTTACCAATCCTCGCAGGCCGGTCCAGGAGGACTCAACAGGCTCTGCCGATAGGATCGGGGTGAAGGTCATCTCAGCCTCCCAAGAGTTCCTTAATGCCTCAAAGGCGTCCAGACCGTAAATGTCACGCTCAGTCCGCGCCCCGAAGAGCACGGTGACTGGACGTCGCCGCGCCTCCCCAGCCGCGCCCTCGAGCATGCATTTGATCGGCGCGAGGCCGCTTCCGCCAGCGATACAAACGATAGGCGATGCTCCGGGCTTGAGGCCGAACTGGCCGTAGGGTCCCCTCACTGTTACCGTCTGACCCACTCTCGACGCAGCGAACAGCCAGCCGGTGAATTGTCCCCCGGGCACCAGCCGCACGTGGAAATGCACGCTGGCGTTAGAGGCATGGGCCGGATTGGCGAAGGAATAACTCCGCGCCGTCGCCACGCCATCAACCAGCAGTTCGGCGTACTGGCCGGGCTGAAAGCGGATCGGCTCGTCCAGGTCGACCCTCAACTCGACGATGTCGTGCGTCAGATGGATCTGGCTCGCCACTCTTCCGCCGATCTGGACGATGGGATAGGTCCGCTCCAGCGCCGTGTCGAGCGTGATCGTCAAATTGGTTTTGGGCAGAGTCTGGCAGGCCAGTCGGTATCCGGCCTGAAACTGCTCCTGAGTTAATCCCATCGCCGAAGAGGTCAGCTCCGATATCTTGCCGCCATCGAGACGATAGAGGCATGTTCCGCAAGTCCCGACCTTGCAGTCGTGCGGAAAGCCGAACCCCTGCACCAGTGCCGCCTCGAGTAAGGTTTTTCCCCGCGCGACTTCAATGACCACACCTTGGTCGGTCACAGTTACGGTCATCGGAGGCTTGGATTTGAGAATTCTGAACACGGCGATCCTGACTATCAATCGTTGATGCTACGAGGCTGGCAGCGGCGATCGTTCATGAGTCCACTGTGGCCATCCAGCCTTGGCATTGGCCTGCTGCGCCAGTTCCCTTTCACTCGGGCTTGCGAACCTAGTATCCCAGTCTTTCAGCTTCGGCTTGGCAATCAGGTTGAACCAGAGCGGCGGAATGAGGCCGAGCGCGAAACACAGAAAGAGCGACGGCATCTGGGGCGCCTGGGGCTCGGGGCGGAGCTGGTAGAAGGGGGTATGCCCGTCGAGGTGATGGTTGATGTGGTTGGTAATTTCGCAGCCGAGCGGACGGACCACAGCCCCCAGATGGTTCCAGGCGTGATGGATTTTGATCGGCGCGCCTTCGACCCGGATGAGCCCATAGTGCTGGAAATAGTTGAACCCCTCGACCAGGCCCTTGGCCATGATCATGGCCAGGAGGGTGGCGGCCAGGGCCAGGGGACCCGCTGTCAGGCCGACAACGAGCGGGAGCAGCAGTAGCAAGGCTATCTGTTGATAGGTGCGGTTGCGCAGATCCCATGCCGACCGCCCCTGACGGCGTTGGGTTTCTGCCTCCTGATGCACGGCGTCGGAATATGAGCCGACCGTCGCCTGGATGATGAAGGCATAGATACTCTGGCCGCGCCGAGGCGTGTCACTGTCGCGATGAGTATCAAGCTCCAGATGGTGGGTCGTCACGTGGGCGATGTCGCGATTGGGGTCGCCGAAAAAGGTCGACAGACCTTGGGCGAAGCGCCGCGGGAGCCAGTGTCGGCGGTGCATCAATTCATGCGCAACCGGCAGGGTGGGAACTCCGCTGAGCCAGCCGATGCTCAGAACTGCGCCGATGAACTGGGCGGGCGAACTCAAGTCGATATGGCCTTGATTGACCCCGCTGATGAAGGCCGCATAGAGCCCGAGCATCAGCGGCAACTGTAGATAAAGCGGAAAATCGGCGGCAAAACCGAAGCGAATCCGCCGCATAGCCGTGTCCGACGGCAGGATGATGTCCAGCGTCATAAGGGCCAGAAACGTAGAGGCCCCGAGCCAGACCCACGGCCCTCCCATAACAAACCCAGCGATTCCGACTGTCGTGACCAATGGAGTCACATAGTATCTCAGTGCATCCATTTTAAATCTCCTCTCGAGTGCCTTCTTGAACTTCGTTTACACGGGCCATGCTCGATTGTTCTTAAAAGGGATAGATAACCGGCTTTTCGACGAGGCTGATCCACTGCGCCTGTGTAAACTCATCGATGCTCGCGGGTCCGCCGAAACGCCCGCCGCTTCCCGACGCGCCCATGCCGCCGAAGGGCACCTGGGGCTCGCAGTTGATCGGTTGGTCATTGATGTGGACCATGCCCGTCTTCAACCGCTTGGCCAGCGCCAACCCACGGGCCGCCGACGCTGTGTGGATCGACGCGGCTAAGCCGTATTCGCTCCCGTTGGACAGGGCGATGGCCTCGTCCTCAGTATCGAAGACAGTGATAGGCGCCACCGGACCGAAAATCTCCGACTGGAAGGCTGACATCTCCGGCGTGACGCCCTTGAGCACCGTGGGCTGATAGAATCGACCTTCGTGGACGCCGCCGGTGAGGAGCTCAGCCCCGGCCTGAATCGAGCCAGTCACTACCTCATGCACCCTGGCGACTTGGCGGTCGTTGATCAGCGGACCGAGATGGGAAGGTCCAGCGTTGGGATCGCCGACATGGAGAGCACCCGCACGCGCGGCCAGTTTGGCGGCGTACTCATCGACAACGCTGCGATGCACCAGGTGACGACCGGCCGCCATGCAGACCTGACCCTGATGCAGGAAGCTGCCCCAGGCCGCACAACTGGCTGCGCCGTCCAGGTCTGCGTCGGGCAGTACGATGTGGACGTTGTTCCCGCCCAGCTCCAAGGCGACCTTCTTCAACATCCCGCCACAGATCTCCGCGATCGAGCGGCCAACGGGGGTGGATCCGGTGAATGAGATCATCGCCACATCGGGATGCCGGACCAGCGCGTCTCCCGTCTTGGCCCCGCCCGGCAACACGTGGAGGACACCATCCGGCAGTCCGGCTTCCTCGAAGATTTCCGCGATCAGGACGCCGCCTGTGACCGCGCTCTGCAGGTCAGGCTTCAGCACCACGGCATTGCCGAGCGACAGGGCAGGGGCGACCGACCGCATCGCCAGGAAGAGCGGAAAGTTCCATGGAGCGATGACACCGACCACGCCTAGCGGCACGCGATGCCAAAGGTTCGTTCGGCCCGGCACGGAGGATGGAAACAGGCTGCCGTTGGGCAACGCCGCAAGGGCAGCTGCCTGTTGCATTTGTTCGTAGGCGATCCCGACCTCATACTCGCCTTTCGCCGGGATCGAGCCGCATTCACGCGTATTCCACTGCACGAATTCCGCTGCGCGCCGCTTAAGCACCTCAGCCGCGGTCCGGATAATGGCGGCCCGTTGATCGAACGGCGTGGCAGCCCAGGCCTCTTGGGCTGAGCGCGCGGACACTACAGCGGCGTGAATGTCCTTGGCGTCGGCGATGCCGATTTGGCCGAGGACTTCACCGGTCGCCGGCTCGACGACCTCTGCAACGCCGCCAGAACCCGCCGACCAGCCATGGCTAAAGAATTTACCGGTCCAGGCGTTGGATTTGATAGGCGTGTTCATGGACGTACTCCCGTTCTAGATTTTGGCAGGCGGTGTGTCTGCGGGCCCGTTGGGTTCGAAGATGACCTTGAGCGCGTCGCCACGCAGGGCCGCGTCGAAACCCTTAAGGGCATCGGAAATTGGCAAGCGATGGCTTACGAGCGGCAGAAGGTCGACGTGACCGTCGATGAGTAGCCGGGTGGCTGTTTCCCAGGAGCTGAACAGCCGCCGGCCGTGGAGGCTCCGGACGACTAGGCCCTTGAAGAGCCACCGATCGAGATTGACGGGAACCGGTTCGGAAGGCACCCCCAGAAGGCGTAATTCGCCCCCGTGAGTGATCAGGGGCTCGAGCGCGTCGATCGAGCCGGCCTGGGCCGAATAGTCGATCGCGACGTCCATCCCGCGACCACGCGTCAGTTGGGTCACTGCATGCGCAGCCGAGCCTTTGGACACATCGATAGTTACATCAGCGCCCATTGTCTCGGCAGCCCGCAAACGTAACGGATTGATATCCAGCGCAACGATGCGATTAGCGCCGAGAGCCTTGGCGACAGCGACATTCATCAGGCCGATTGGTCCGCAGCCGCTAATGAGGACATTCAGCCCCGATACGCCGCTGCCCTCCTGGCTGGCGTGAACGGCGATGCCGAATGGCTCCATCATCGCAGCCTGGAGCGGACCAACATCGCCCGGCACCGGAAACAGAACCTGCTCCGGCAACATCACATGGGACGCGAAACCACCGTGGAAATCCACCCCCGGATAACGGGTGTTGGGGCAGACGTGACTCCAACCTCGATTGCAGGTGTAACAACGGCCGCAGGGCAGATGGCTCTCGACACTCACGCGATCGCCGACCGCCACGCGGGTCACACCGGGGCCGATTGCCTCTACCACGCCACTGATCTCGTGTCCGAGGACCGTGGGCAGCATCATCCGGTGCGCGAAGCCGCCCCATTTATAGATCAGCAGATCCGTGCCGCAGATGCCGGCTGCCTCGACCCGAAGGCGGACGTTCGAGCCGGTCGGCTCACCGAGCGACAGGACTTCCTGGACGGTGATACCGCCCGGCACCGGTTCAGTCTTGCAGATGGCTAGCATGGCTTAACCTTTCGACACGGCGTGAGAATGATCATATCGAGTAAATGTCCATCACCGTCGGGATGATATCGTTCATCACGACGGTCTTTTTGCTTTTGATCTTAAGCTCGTCTTCAACCTTGATGAGTATATATTCAGACCGGCCGAAGAAGTGGTTCAAAACACCGCTACGATTAATGTGCACGATCCAAGCAGTCTTCACCGCGATTCCCGTCGCACCTTGGTCAATCAGGACGTTCGACGTCATGTGACACGTGCGCGGCAGTGGCACCGACGCGGCCGACCGTTCCGTTCTCAGACGAAAGACGCGATCCTCGAGGCCGCTCCGGTTCGAATAGTAAATCAGTGACATTTCCCCTTGGGGATCGCTCGTCAGGACGTGCTCGGAATCCCACGCAGGGACCCAGTACTCCACGTCCTCGGTGAACAGGCCGAGCCAGGCGTCCCAGTTCTTGTCGTCCAGAGCCTGGGCCTCGCGTGCAATAAGGTCCTGAACGGCGTGGCGAAGCGTCTCATCGACCATCACGCTTGCTCCCCTTCATCGGCCATCAACTGCGCCCAGCGGGCGTGTTGCGCGACGAATATGCCCTCATCCTCGATTTTCACACCGCTCCTCCCCGGCGTAATACCAAGGCTTGTTGCCAGGGCATCCGGCCCATCGATCTCGTGGGCAGCACCGCGGGACATCTCGCTCCAGCGCACCGCAGTGTGGGCGTTGCAGCCCTTCTGAGATTCGCCGAACTCGGTGAGATCGTCGGGCGTCGCCATGCCGCTGGCGTTGAAAAAATCTTCATACTGACGAATCCGGTGCGCGCGAGCAGTCGCCTCCTCCCCGACCGGGGCGAAGCAGTAAATGGTCACCTCGGTCTTGCAGACCGACAGGGGCCGGAATATCCGGATCTGACTGCTCGTCTGATCCATCAAGAACATATTGGGATAAATGAGCAGGTTGCGCAGTCGCCCGACGGCCCATTCCGCCTTCTCCTCGCCCATCCGCACCTTGAGTTCTTCTCGGACCGGATAAAGAGGCCGATCCTGAGGGTTGGTCCAATCGGACCAGATGATCGTATGTCCGTTGTTGAGATCGTAGAAGCCGCCGCGAGCGTTCGGCAGGTCGCCGACATTCATTGCCTTAGTCTTCTGGCCGACGCTCTTGGAGGCGGCGCGATTCAGCTGGGTCTCGACATAGTTGGCATGCACGGACGCCACATGATAGCCATCCACGCCATTCTCGGCCTGCAACTTCCAATTGCCCTCATAGGTATAGGTCGAAGAGCCCTTGAGGACTTCGATGCCTTGCGGCGACTGGTCGACGACGATGTCGATGAAGGCTTTGCTGTCTGCGAGATAGTCCTCAAGCGGTTCAACCGCATCGTTCAGGGACGCGAAAAGAAAGCCTCGGTAGTTCTCCAGGCGAAGCCGGCGCATCCCCAGCTTGTCCTTGTCGAACCCTTCGGGATAGCCCCCAGCAACCTCATTCATTGGAGCCAAAAGACGGCCGTCGTCATTGAAAGCCCAGCCATGAAACGGGCAGACGAAATTGGCCGTCGAGCCCTTGGAGGTGCGGCACAATGTGGCGCCGCGATGCGGGCAGATGTTGGCGAGGGCGTTCAGCTGGCCGGACTTGTTGCGATTAATGATGACCGGCACCCGTCCGACCCAGGTCGTCAAGAAATCCTTGGGGTTCGGGATCTGACTCTCGTGGGCGACAAAAACCCAGACCTTCTCCCAAATTTGCTTGAATTCGCGCTCAAAAAGTTCGGGATCCGAAAATATTCTCCGATCGACGCGACGCGTCCCCGATGCGTCGTGGTCGATGAAGTTGTCTTTCATTCCGGCGCCATACATTCAACTTCTCCTATTATCTCGCGAGATTCTTGTTCTGATCTCGCTCAGTCCAGCGCCGCGAAAACCCATCCGTCGCGAATCTCAACCTCATAGGTCGCGATCGCTATGCTGCAGGGATATTTGCAGGGACGTCCCGACCGGACATCGAAAGATCCGCCGTGAAAAGGACATTCTATGGTGCCGTCGGAAAGAAGCTCGCCATCGGACAATGATGCCTCTCCGTGCGTGCAAGTATCTGCGGTTACGAAATATTCGCCGTCCAAATTATACACGGCGAGCGGTTCACGTCCCGGCACATTGACTTGAACCACACAGTCGGGGTCGACGGCACTGACGACAATGAGCGGCGAGAAAGCGTCGGCTTCACTTCTCTCACTTTTTGGCAAAGTATTCATATTCATCCTCTCTAGAGCTACACTGTGCCTAGAATTAAGTTGTATGGCGGTCCCGAAAGACCCGATCATCTCGCCAATGCCCCTCGAGCCGAACTTCATGCCCGGCAGCACCGGCCATAGGCCATCGTCGTAAGCGCCGGAGCTTGATTGATGGCCTATGGCCGTCATCGGAGATCACTCATCCAGGAACTCCTCGACCAGTCTCGAGAACCGCGCGGCGTGCTCGATCTGCGTCCAGTGGCCACAGCGACCGAACACGTGCAGCTGTGAATCCTCGATCAGGCTGTGAAGCCGAAGAGATGTTGCCAAAGGGATGACCCTATCATCCCGACCGTGCACGATCAGGGTCGGATGAGGCAGCCTGGCGATATCATCCTCCGCGCTGGCGAGACTGCTCACCCACCTCTGCCGTGGCGCCGGGAACATGGATGAGAACGCTTCCTGGACTCCGGGCTGAATACTCGCCCGATAGCGAAGGGCCGCGAGTTCGTCGTTCACCAGTCCGCGGTCGTAGGCGAAAAAGTCCATGACCCTGCGCATGTTGGAGATCGACGGCTCATAGCCCCAGATCGCATCGAGACCTTCGGTGATTTCGAACTGCACGCCCACTGATCCCATCAGAACCAGACGCCGGACCCGATCCGGATGACGAATCGCCAAAGCCAAGGACAGGGCGCCGCCGAATGAATTTCCGACAATGTCAGCCTGCTCGATGCCCAATTCGTCTATAAACGAGAGTATTTGGCGTAGCCATGTCTCGAGATTGTAAACAATGCCCTCTGGCCTTTCGGTGAATCCGAAGCCGACCATGTCAGGGGCGATGACTCGTCGCGAGCGGGACAGCACAGGCAATATCGGCCGCCAGTTCGCCCAGGCACTGACGCCAGGCCCGGATCCGTGGATCAACAGCACTGGTTTGCCTACGCCTTCGTCGTGAAAATTCGTCCTAATCCCATCGGCGACCACATCCCGACCGATCTCGCTGTTCGAAATCACCGACATGCGAAGCCTCTCCCCATGGTGGGCGACCATGGCGATAGGGTGCTCGGCCCTTTCCGGCTGAGAAAAATCCTCGTCAGGCTGTCCACGACGCCTCTCCCATTTTTGTCTGCACCGTTTTCCCGTGCAGCCTTTGGACGCTAATATCGATTTTTTGACATGTCAACGAATTTTTGCCAGATCATCGAAACTGCATCGAAACCGGTATAAATGTTCAAACACGCCGTTTTTGGTTATATGCATTCGGTTTGATTTTGAGACGAGCGAGATGACGATGACATCGGTCGAATATGACATTTTTGCCCTCGAAGCTTCCTGTCTGCATGGGAACAGCGCGCAGGGGGGAGCAAAGACGGCTGTCGAAGCGGCCTACAGCATGCTTCGCCGGCACCTCATCAATGGGCGTTACCCACAAGGTTCCCGGCTGAAGCTTGATTATCTCAAGTCGGCCTACGGTGTCAGCGGGAGCACCGTGCGCGAAGCGTTGACGAGGCTGATCGGCGACCATCTCGTCATCTTCGAGGGGCAAAAAGGTTTCAGCGTCGCGCCAATGTCGCTAGCGGATCTTGATGATCTTACGATCGCCAGGACAACTCTTGATTGCGCCGCGATCCGGGAAAGCATCGCCCTTGGCGACGACGAATGGGAAGCGCGACTGATCGCAGCCTTTCATCGACTGACAAGGGCCGAAGAACGCCTGGTGGTTGATCCTTCGGGCGCGTTCGACGATTGGGAACAACGTAACAAGGCCTTCCACGAGGCCCTGCTCGCGGCCTCCACGTCAAAATGGCTCGAGCGCCTCAGGGATATCCTCTTTCACAACACCGAGCGCTACCGACGACTTTCCGCGACCCAGGGGCCTCCGCCGACCAGTGTCCACGCCGAGCATTCCGAAATCTTCGAGGCAGCCTTGGCGCGCGATGCGGACCGAGCCGTTAAGGCGCTTGAGGAACACCTTCAGCGGGCGCGCAAGGTTATTGGCGACAACAGACTGCTGCTGGGATGAAACTGGGATGAAAAATGAATTTCACGCTGTCCGGGGGGCGGGTATGACCCGAACCGATTTTTCGGTCGCCATCGTGGGGGGCGGCGTCGCTGGCCTCTCCCTCGCGTCAGAACTGGCGAAGCGCGCGCCCGATCAGTCGGTCGTCGTCCTTCAGGACGAACCCCATGCCGCCTATGACCGACCGCCGCTGTCCAAGGCTTTCCTGCTCGACGGCGATACCGACGCGATCGCCCTGATGCTGCCTGATATGGAGCGCGTGGACGTCCGGTCGGGAGTCCGCGCCGAAGCTGTCGACGTTGAAGCGCGATCCGTCGCGCTTTCGACGGGCGGCTCGCTGACCTTTGGCCAATTGATCTTTGCGACCGGCGCCCGTGCGCGATCCCTCCCGTCCCTCGCCTCCGGCGCTCTCCCTGTCTGCAAGCTACGCGGCCTCGATGACGCCCGCGCCCTAAGAGGCCATCTTTTCTCCGGGAGCCGACTCGTGATCGTTGGCGGCGGGATCATCGGCCTAGAAGTCGCCGCGACGGCCAGGACGATCGGTGCCGAGGTCACCGTTGTGGAGGTCTCGTCGGCGCTGCTCAGCCGCAGCGGGTGCCCGCAGTTGTCGATTTTTCTGCGAGATACCCATGAACAGCAGGGAGTGAAATTTCACCTCGGTCGAAGCGTTGCCTCCGTCACGGCGGACAGCATAGTCCTTGATGATGGCGTGCGCATTCCGGCCGACGTCATCCTCGTCGCCGCTGGCGTCATCCCCAATACGGAACTCGCTGCCGCGGCGGGCGCGGCGTGCGACAACGGCATCCTCGTGGACGATCTGGGCCGCACGTCCTTGCCGAATATCTGGGCGATCGGTGACTGTAGTCGAGCCTGGTGCGAAGAGCAGCGGACCCATGTCCGCTCAGAAACTTGGACGCGCGCGCGGGAACAGGCGGTCGTCGTGGCGATGGCCTTATGTGGACAGCCAACGGCGTCGGCATCGGAAGCGCCCGCCTACTACTGGTCCGATCAGTACCACCTGAAGATCCAGGTAGCGGGGTCGCCCAAGGGAGAACTCAACGTAGTGAGGGGCGATATGTCAGCCGACAGCTTCAGCATCCTGCACTTGGCTGGCGGGCGGCTGGTCGGCGCTACGGCGATCAACGCCCCGCGTGATTTGGGATACCTGAAGAAAATCATTCGTTCCCGCCAAGCCATCGACGTCGAGGTTCTCGCAGACCTCTCGACGGACCTGAAGGTCCTCACTTCCCGGAAGGCCGTCAACGCCGCCTCCTGACGGTGCGAGATGCCTTCCTTCTGATCGGATTTCTGCATGTATATCCTTGCCTTCATTCTGCTTTCCGCGGTCGCAGCGTTTGGCACGGGGATGGGCGTTGCACTCGCGCGTCATCGTTCCTTTCCCTCGTTCTTCGGAGCGGCTCATGGCGGCTTCGCGGCGGCATCGGTCCTGTTTCTGCTGGTGACCATCCTGCGCGACGTCACACCCCCGACCCAGGCCTGGTGGGCCTTGGGGGTGTTTGGAGCCGCTCTGGCGGGAGGGCTGACCCTGTTTCGACTTATCTTTCGCGGGCGCGCGCCGACGTTCTATGTCATCGCCCACGGGGCATTAGGCTCGATCGGCCTAGTGCTCCTCGCCAACGTGGCCTTTTTCCAACAAGCCTGACGAAGTCGGTGCCGGGGTACTAAACGGGACGACAATTGTCGCCCGGCGAACCGGCCATCATAATTGTCGCCGTCCAATTCGGCATCGATCCGACAGAGAACGCGGCGCCTTGTGGCGGCGGACCTGACCTTCGAGAAAGGACCGATCCTCGACGCCCAGTACAACCAAATCCGCTTGTCTGCCTGCCATCGTCAATGCCCCTGCCTGTCCGACAAAGGCTTATACAATGAAGCTTATTTCAGTTCCAGATGACTAGACTCGATTTCTGATCTCGACTTTGTACGATTAGGTAGCGAAGCATAGTGCTTGAGCCATACGTACGAGGCGGGTTGTCGGAATATAGTGCGGTTCTCGGTGCGGCGGGGAGTGTTGATTAATGTCGCCGATCCAGAGTTGGAGGCGGACGGCTCCGATGGCGTCACTGAATGTTAGGCTGGTTTTTCGATACCAGGCGGCGGAATAAGGGGTGCTTTTAGTGGCCAACAGATCGCAGGCCCATAGCGATATAAGGCTGTAGAGACCCAGCAGCGCCGGCGTGGTTCGCGCTATGGCTTTGTCGGTCCACTGGCGCTGTGTTTCGACACCCAGGTGAGCACGGGTTTCTGCAAAGGTGACCTCGATCTGCCATCGGCGGACGTAGAGGGCGATTATCTCGGCGGGCTCGAGGGTGATGTCGGTACTGAAGAAGGCCTGCGGGCCGCGCTTTCCGTCAGGATCGCGAACCAGGACCCAGCGGACCGGCAAGACCGGTGTGCCGGGCCTGTACCATAAGGCGATGTCAGATGTGATCTCGAGCGTCTTGCCGTTGAGATGGCCATACCAGGCAGAGACGAGAATGCTGGTCCAGCGTGTCGCCGGGTTGGCGAGCAGGGTCTTGAGTTTTGGTAATGCTCGCCCTTTCTGCGCCGGTCGCCCCATCGTGCGTGCCGTTCGCCCCGCAGGCTGTGTAAACAAGTTGGCGTCGAGCCGCAGCCGGCTGATGAGCGTTGCCCGAGGCGTAATGGCATGTGCCAGTTCGTGGACAGCAAAGCTGCTGTCGCCAATGAAGACGATCCGACGACCTGGCAGCCAGCGAGACAGCTGCAGCGCGCCCTGCCGGGCCCAGTCGGTCAGCAATTTATGACGACAGCCGCGTTGACGGTTCGATCGTTCCGAAGGAGCGAGCAACGTCAAGACTGGCAGTGCCTTGATCAGGCGGGTCCATGACACCGGGGTGAGCACCATGAAACTGAGCCACCGCAGCCCACTGGCCTTTACGAAATGGCCGTGACTGGATCGGACAGGGTCCCGGTATATGCCGCGCGCGGCGATCCGACGACCCCATCGCCGCTCAATGGTGTCGTCCATGCCAATGACAACGGGACCATCTGGCACGAGCCGTTCGACCACAATGCCGAGCAGTCTCCTGGCAACCGCACGGGAGCTCCAACGGGCGCGGTTGAGGACCTGGTGATAGGTGGCAAAGTTGGCAGCATGGGATCGGCCGGTCACACGCAGGCAGGACGTAACGGTCCGTTTGCCCGTGGCCAGCAGGCCGCCCATCACAAGAACAAGTACATGCTCCCAACTGGGGGCAGTGAAGCAGGGGCGCCATACCTGCATCCATTGGCGCAGGATCTGGGGGACGGCATCGCCGATAACGGCCTTGTTCTGGTCCAACATCCCATGCTTCGAATCCTAACTGAAGCACGTTGCAACGCTTGGGCTGTTGCCATGCGGCAAGTTGAATCGGATACGCTGTGACCTGAAGGCAGCTATGGATGCTCCATGAAAGACGACGAAATCATTCTACGCATCGAAACGTTTGATGCAGCCAACGGCGGTGGCGTGGGATGGTACGAGGACAAAGGCGCTTACCATCTCTATCTGCTGGAAACCGACGCGCCGATCGCCCGCCTCAAGCCTGTCGGCACGCGCGACGAAGTCAGGCTCGGCTACTGGTCACACCGGCGAAAATGGGAAGATATTGACGATATGGGCGGATGCGTCTTGCCACTCGATCAGGCCCTCGACCACATCGCTGAAAACAGCATCTTCTGGACTTGGACCTGACCAAAAACGTACAAAGTCGAGCTGATTGATTGAATCGAAATGGGATACCCAAGCGGGGTGAGTTCTGATTCAACCTGCTGGCTGGGGATGGAGGCCAGCGGGGATGGCGAGACCCTATTCGAATGATCTTCGGGAGCGAGTGGCGGCGGCGGTAGCGTCTGGTCGGAGCTGCCGGGAGGTAGCGTCGCTGTTCGGGGTGAGCGTTGCGAGCGTGGTGAAGTGGTCTCAGCGCCAGCGGGCGACGGGAACGGCGGCATCGCGTCCGATGGGAGGTCACCGCAAGCGTCTGCTTGAGCCGCACCGGGCATTGGTGATCGGCCGGGTGAAGGCCGTGCCCGACATCACGCTCAAGGCGCTGGTGGCGGAACTGGCCGAACAGGGGATCGCGACCAGCACGGTATCGGTATGGCGGTTGGTGCGCTCGGAAGGGCTGCGCTTCAAAAAAAACGCTGTTCGCCGTCGAGCAGTTGCGGCCGAAGATCGCCAGGCGGCGCGAGCAGTGGAAGAAGTATCAGGGCCGGCTTGATCCCCGGCGCCTGGTCTTTATCGACGAGACTTGGGCCAAGACCAACATGACGCCGATCCGGGGTTGGGCGCCGCGCGGGCAAAAACTCATCGCCCGCGCACCGTTCGGGCATTGGCGCACGCTGACCTTCCTTGCAGCGTTGCGCCATGACCGGATCGATGCGCCGTGCGTCCTCGACGGACCGATCAACGGCCTCAGTTTCACGGCCTGGGTCGAGCAGTTCCTCGTGCCCACGCTCAAGCCGGGCGACGTTGTCATCATGGACAACCTGGGCAGCCACAAGGGGCAGCCTGTCCGCAAGGCAATCCGCTCGGCCGGAGCAAGGCTGCTGTTCCTGCCACCCTACTCGCCGGATCTGAACCCGATCGAGCAGGTCTTCGCCAAGCTCAAGCTGTTGCTCCGAAAGGCAGCCGAACGATCCGCCGAGGCAACTTGGCGCCGCATCGGCACCCTACTCGACGCCTTCCCCCCACACGAATGCGCCAACTATCTCAGAAACTCCGGATACGCTTCAACCTAAGTGGAAACGAGTCTAGGGTGAGGACGCGCAGGCCGATGCCGCGATCCGACAGACTTTGCACCGTGCTGACCAAGTGGGTGAGCGTTCGCCCCAGACGATCGAGCTTCCATACAACCAGGATATCACCGTCGCGCAGAGATTTGAGGCAGGCGGCGAGGCCTGGCCGATCGTCGCGGCTGCCGGATGCGCGATCATCATAGACATTGTCCGTCACCACCCCGGCGGCGTGCAGGGCATCGTGTTGCAGGTCGAGGGACTGAGAACCATCGGATTTGGACACACGGGCGTAGCCAATCAGCATGGATCACAAACGAAGGTTTGAGATGTGGCGCTAAAATGGCACGCGAAAGCCGATTTTGTTGTTCCATAACCCGTATCACAATCAACGTGTCGCATAGGTTTGCACTCAATGCTCAGATTCGGGCCTTACCGTAGGATTCCGCCCCCTTCCGCAAACGACCCCTCTTAGCTTTTATGCGAGTAACTCGCAATAGCGTAACACGAAATGACGACAAAGACAAACAGGTGTTGCCGTCAGGCGGCGATGGTCGCCGCACATTCCCAGCGATCACCAAGCAGTGGAACCCTACCCGTTCCGCGTTGGCAACGACCGGGGGCGTACCGTCACGCCAAAATGCCCTCATTTGCGCTTGGTCGTCCAGATCGGGGCCGGTGACGATCGCGCGGGCGGCCTGGATGAACTGCCCATGCCCGAACACATAGACCCGCGAGGCGGGCGGGAGCGCGGCCAGGCGCGCCAAGGCTGCCTCGACGCGCCGGAGGAAGCCGGCAAAGCTCTCCGCCCCTTCCCCGTCGCACCAGGCCGGGTCAGCGGCCGTCCAATAGCGTTCGACATGGGGCCGCCGATCGGCGGCGGCCGTGCCGTTCCAGCGCGCGGGTTGTAGATAGGTGAATTCTTCTATCGGCCACACTTCCACCGGTGCGTCGGGAAAGCGCGCGATCGTCGGCGCGGCCGTCTGCCGGGTGCGCTGAAACGGCGATGTGACGATCAGCGACGGCGTTTCCGGCCATTCGCGCGCGATCCGGCCCGCCTGCCCTTCCCCGCGCTCCGTCAGCGCGATCGATGCGACATCGGTGCTGACAAGCCCGGTGTTGGCGGTACTTTCGCCGTGCCGGATGAATATGGCTTTCATCGTGCCTTTCCAGGAGCGATCAGGCGAGAATCTGGATGCCGTGCTTCTCGACGATCGACAGCAGCTTGAGCGCCGCGCCGCTGGGCTTCTTGGCCCCGGTTTCCCACTTCTCCACCGTGCTTTCGCTGGTGTTGAGGTAGCGGGCGAATACCGGCTGACTGACCTTGTTGCGTTCGCGCAGCCGCTTGATTTCAGCCGGGGCGATTGCGGGGGGTGTGGTCAGGCAGCTTTCATCGAAATGGCGCATGGTGGCCTTGTCGATCACCCCGACGCTATGGAACGCCTCGGCCGTCGAGTGGATCGCCTCGAAGGCGTCGCTTTTATACTTACGCTTGGTCGCCATTGCATATCTCCGTCAGTCTGCCATCCGCCAGCAGGGGAGCAATATCCTTGTCCGTGGCTTTCTGGAGGTTCTTCGCCAGCAGGCGAAACTCCCTCAGTTCGTCATCGTCGATATTGGCCCTGTCCTTCTTGGCGAACAAATATTGATACAGCCAGTAGCTGCCGAACTGCGCGAGGATGATGCTCCTGTGCATGTTCTTGTTCAGCCGCTTCTTGAACACCCCGCCGCCAAGATCGTCCGCCTGGCCTTTCATCACTTCCTGAATGGCCTCGCATAGCTCGTCGTCTGAAATACGGGCCTTGCGCGCCGCCTTGGCGAACCAGGCCGTCTTGAAGGTTCGCGCTGTCGCCGTGGCATTGCTCATAGAGAATATCTAGCACTTAGTGCTATTGAAAGCAAGATGGCGATGACGCCTGCCGCTGGCGCGGCACCGTGGCTCTAGTCGCTCGCGCTCCCCAAGCCCGCAAGCGGTCTTGGCCGAAGGGGACGATCCACATGGCGGGCACAAGAACCGCTCGCGCGGATCTCGCGGGTAGTGTGCCGGCGTGCACCGGCGTCGATGTTTGCTCCGTGGGGAGAGGGCATTCCGCCCCCATAGGCGCTAACTTAAGAATATTGCCGATTGTGAACCTGCATGAATTGTGACGGTCTTCGCCGTGGCGGTGCGCAAATATTTCTATAGGCTTTGGCTATGAGGGGTCACTACACGAAAGTGCGTTTTGCGTACGCCAAGGGAGAACGGGCCGGGAACATCACGTCTCGACGGTAGTGACGGTCTGCTCGAGGGCCTTGTAGAGGGCGGTTTTGCCGATTTTCAAGCGAGCCGCGGCCTCACGGACGGTGAGGCCCCCCGCAATATGTGCCCGAGCTTTACGTAGCTTGTCGGGTGTGACGACGGGCCGGCGACCGCCCTTGCTGCCGCGCTCGCGTGCGGCACGTAGACCGGCTTGGGTGCGCTCGCGGATCAGGTCGCGTTCGAACTGCGCGAGGGAGCCGAAGATGTTGAACACCAGCATTCCCCCCGGCGTGGTGGTGTCGATATTCTCGGTGAGCGAGCGGAATCCGATGTCGCGCGCCGCCAGTTCGCCGATCTTGTCTATAAGGTGGCTCATCGAGCGGCCGAGCCGATCAAGCTTCCACACCACCAGCGTGTCGCCGGAGCGCAGATAAGCCAGCGCTGCAGCAAGACCGGGCCTGTCGGTCCTGGCGCCCGACGCCTGATCGTCGAAGAACCGTTCGCATCCCGCTCGCTCCAGTGCATCGTGCTGGAGCGAAAGCTTCTGGTCGGGGGTAGAGACCCGCGCATAGCCGATCAGCGCCATGGGCTGCTCAATAGTGTCCGTTTTCCCATCATCATGTGATCTTGTCCGAATCGCCATCAAAGGTCAAGAGTTGACGGACACATTCCCAGTGACCGTCCAACGGACGTCTGACGGACAGCGACATGGAGGGGTTCGACCTTGGCCAGAAGACACCTGCTAACCCGCGAGATGCTTGCGGGCCATTATGATCCGTCGCTCGATGAACGCGAGATCGCGCGTCACTTCACCTTGACCCGTGACGACCTCGAACTGATCGCATCCCGGCGTGGCGACGCCACCCGCCTCGGCTATGCGATGCTGATGCTGTATCTGCGCTGCCCGGGGCGCGTGCTGGAAGCCGGCGAAGCGCCGCCCATGACGATCCTCGCGTTCGTGGCCAGTCAGTTGGATGTGTCGCCCGCGTCATGGCGCTGCTATGCCCGCCGCGACGAAACGCGTCGGACGCACCTCGCTGACCTATCGCGGCGCTTCGGTCATCTCGTTTTCAGTCGCGCGGATTTCCACGCGCTGGTCGCATTCGCCATGCCGATCGCGCAGACTGTCACTCATGCGCGCTCCTTCTTCCGTCCGATCAGCAGGCCCTTGGTCCCGCCGTATTCATAGGTAAAACTGAAATCGGGCCAGTCGCGACGCCAGCGTCGGGCCACGTAGCGCTCGCCAGGACGGGCCGCATCATCGAGCATGACGATCCCGCCCGGAGTGATGCGGTCGAACAAGCGTTCGGCCATGCCGCGCACAAACGGGTGAACCGCCCATGGGGGGCCATCGATCAGCAGCAGGTCGATGGACAAGGGAACTCGCGGGAGCGCGTACCAAACGCCTGGCCAGCGCGGGTCTCGCTGCGCTAGGGGCGCATGCTCAAAATGTGCGTCGAGTTCGTGTTCGGCGATCCACTTCTTCATCTCGGCGATGAAGGGTAGATGCTGGTCATAGCTGTGCAACGTCCCCCGACCGTTCCTTGCCAGCGCCTTGGAGATCACCAGCGAGGTCGCGCCCGATCCCAACTCCACGACATTCGCAGGACGCCTTTCTGCGATCAAGTCTACCGTCCGGTGCAGCAGGTAAGTGTCGGCCTTCCAGCTGCCCAGATGCGGCAAGGAATCAGGAGCGAGATCGATGCGCTTGAGAAGAGACCGCTTTTCTTCCTGCGTTCCGCCATAGAGGCTCTTTAGCAGCCAGGGCCACTGGATCGCACCGAACGCAATCTGGAACAGGCCTTCGCCAAGGGTGCGGCGCACGAGACTGTCGGCTTCTCTCGGCTTGGCCAGTAGGCCGGTCAGAAATTTTGTCGTCATGTTATGACTAAATCCATTCGGGATCTGGCGTGTGGTTACTTTTCGGCACGTGCCTGGCTGCTCTATGGCGATGGCGGTAACGAGCAGGTTGAGGCCGGATGCACGATAGTCTGGGTCTCGATGATGATGCCTAGGCGGCGTGGACAAATTCAGGGCTATCAATCGTCGAGCGTCACAAGCAGGCACGCCCGAAAGGTGCCTTCCGCAGTGTCCTGCCGGTGCCAGATTTTGACGATGTTGTAATACTCGAAATAGCCTTCCGTATCTCGGGCAAGGTGTTCGCCAACGCGCGGCAGGAAGTCGAAATCGGCCACGAACAGTAGCTTTTCCAGATCCTCACCCTCAAACACTTCCACCAAAGCCATAAAGTCCTCCGTGCAGGCATAATTGCAATATTGGCCAGCCCCGGCAACGCCTTGCGCTGAGAACGATTGACGAGGCGCGTGCCGATTGATTCAAGGCTGCTTTTTGGAGGCAGGTTTGAGCCGGTGCGATCTCACTGAAGCAGAATGGCGCGTTCTGAAGGGTTTGTTGCCCATCGAGCCTGAGAACCGTGGTCGAGGCAGGCCGCCCGAACGGAACCGCTCGATCATCAACGGCATACTGTGGCGGCTCCGCTGCGGCGCTCCGTGGCGCGACGTGCCGCCCAAATATGGCAGCTGGAACACCATCTATCGCCGGTTCCGGCGATGGAGTGAAGCCGGGGTATGGGAGACCGTTGCCGTGACGCTGGCCGAGATCATGGCGGACAGCGGCCATTACAGCATCGACAGCACCACCGTTCGCGCCCACGTCTCGGCAGCGGGCGGAAAAGGGGGACTCATCGACGCGCTCTTGGCCGCTCGCGGGGCGGGTTCACCAGTAAGCTTCACTGCCTGGCTGATGCCCTCGGACGACCGCTCGCCTTCGTTCTAACCGGCGGTGAGGCGGCGGACTGCAAGGCATATGATGCCCTGATCGATCTGCCCGAACGCGCACCCGACGCCTTGCTTGCGGACAAGGGCTATGATGCCGACGCTATCCGTGCCGACCTTGCCGAACGGAAGATCGAGGCCGTCATTCCGGGCCGATCAAACCGCCGCGTAAAAATTGAGCATGATCGGGCCCTCTACAAGCAGCGCAACCGCATCGAGCGCATGTTCGGCCATCTCAAGATCAACCGGGCCATTGCCACCCGATACGATCAACTGGCCAACAGCTTCCTCGGAATGGTCCATCTCGCCACCGCCAGATACTGGCTCAAATTTGTCCACGCCGCCTAGCTCTATCCCGCGCATTAATATCTGGCCTATCTATCCTCGTCGCCCTTGTTCTTTCCCCTCTCGACCGCTGGCGGCGGTGGAGCCGGCTTGGCGACCTTGCACCCCTTCGCCTCCGCGAGCCCGCGCAGATAACCGCGCCGTGCAATGCCGACGGTGACGGCAGCCTGAAGACTGCGCTCCGCAGGCGCCGCACCACTGATCTCGCGTACCAGTCCGCGGAAGGGAATCAGCGAATTGACCACTGTGCGACCGACCGCCTCGGCGATCTTCCCCGTGCGGTTCTCGTTGATCGCGACGCCGACGGCGAAATCCTCGCCCAGCACGGCATTCAATTCACCCATCGCCTCATTAAGGTCGCGACACCGACGCGTGGGTGGCGGCGCATAGGGGTTTTCGACCGCTTTCAGCAGTACAGCGGGTATCTCGCCCTTGTCTATACCCACGTCCCGTGCCGGCTGAGTGGCTATTTTCCCGGCCTTGTCCAACGTGTTGGGCCTGTCCTGGGCGATGGCTGCGCTCGACAGCAGCGAAGGCAGCAAAATGCCAGTGGCGATGAATCTCATAGAAGTTCCTCCAAATTGAATAGTCGAGCGTCCGTCCGTTCTGAGAACGATTTTGACGATCCGGTGGAGGCGTTTCCCCCCACAGGGGGGGGCGGAGGTCAGCAGGGCGTGCCAGCCTTCACAGTTCACCTTTAAGACCTTCATTTGTCCATTCGCTTCGTCGCGCCTCGCGTGGATCTCCATTGCCTGTCCTTCAAATCAGCCCGACGACAAGTAGCAAGGCACGGTCCACGGCCTTCATCCGCTCATCGTCAAGCCGCCCGAAAGGCTCGCTGATTTTCGAGCGCGGCAGGGTGGAGAGCTTGTCCACCATCACCTGCGAAAGCACGCGCAACCCGTTGGCGTTGTCCGGCTCGACAGTGATGCGAAAGGCGGCGTCCCGCACGGCGCTGGTGATCGGGCAGATCACGATGCTCTCCAGAGCGGCCAGAATATTCGATTGCACAATGAGGGCCGGGCGCGGTTTGCCGTAGTCGCCTTGCAATGAAACCGCGACAATATCGCCTCGCTTCACTGCCACTCCTCGATCTGCCCTGCCGCTTCTTCGGTAAACCGCAGCACGTCCAGTTCCGCCGGGTCGTCCTTCAACTTCAAGCATTGCTGACGCACACGCTCCGCGAAATCAGCGGCGCGTGTGTCAGGAACCCAAAATTGGACGGGCCGAAACCCCGCCGCGCGCATCCGCTGGCGGTGTCGATCTACCTTGTCAGCCCTTTGCTTGATCGCGGCCATGTGAGTCTCCGATGGGTATCATGCAGGGTTACATGATACCCATCCTGCCTATCTTCCGCAAGCGCTATCCGAAAATTGCCCTCTGGTGCCCGTCAGGGGCATCGCCAAGTCCTTAGATTGCACAACCTGCCCCCAATCGCTCCCCTGCGCTCTACGGGCCGGAAATCGCCTCCTGCACTCCCTGATAGCCAATTCGAACCTTCCATCATTGTGCAACGTGGAATCGTTGCCCCGACGTGGGCCGACCTGGCTGCCCTGCAAAGGTTGCAAATGTACGATCAAGTGCTATAGTGCATAGTGTTATAGGGTGGCGCAGTGCGAATATTCAAAACCAAATGGATTGCGCGCTTCGTCCGGCGTGAGCGAATTGACGACGCTGGTTTGAAAGAGGCTATCGCGCGAGCCGAGCGCGGTATCATCGACGCCGATCTGGGTGGTGGACTCATCAAGCAGCGCGTTGCCCGGCCTGGGCAGGGGCGATCAGGCGGGTTTCGCATGATCGTCGCCTATCGAACGGACGATCGGGCGTTCTTTCTGTACGGCTTTGCCAAGAACGAGCGCGAAAACATAGAGGACAGCGAGTTGCAGACCTTGAGGGACATTGCCGCCGAATTGTTGGCGCATGACGAGACCGCCCTGGATGCAGCCGTGGGCATGGGCAAGCTACAGGAGATCGAAAATGGCGAAGAAGCTTAGCAATCTGACCGAAGCCCTCCTCGAAACGGCCGAGGACATGCACAGCGCCGGGCTGATGGGCGATGAAGTCTATGAGAAGATCACCGTCCGCCACCTGGGGCCGGACGCGCCGCTCACGGCCGCGCCAATCACACCGGAAGAGATCCGAAGCGTGCGTGAGCGGGCACATTTGAGCCAGGCCGCGCTTGCCAAATATACGAACCTGACGCCGGGCTATATCTCGCAACTCGAACGCGGCACCAAACAAGCCAAGGGGCCTGCGCTCGCCATCCTGAACGTCATTCGCCGTAAGGGCATCGAAGCACTGTTGTGACCGTCCGCTCCAGGGGTCTGACGGCGGTTATGGCCTGATTTTCGTCGCACCGCCCATATCTTAAGAAAACGCCGTCATAATGCCGGGTTGGGAAGAACGGAAAAAGGGCGGACATGGCTGACATAGAATTACCACGACCGTTCGCGTTCGACGAATTTTACGCGATGCTGAAAAAGTATGTGAACGATCCCAAGGCACGGGAAGCACTCGCGAACTACGATGCCGAAGCGATCGAAGGCAGAGGACAACTCGATGACTCATCAACGTCATCGGAATTGGCTTATGACGCTGACGGCATATTCCAGCAGATTGGTTGGTCAATCTTGGTTAGTCATGGTTGGCCTATCTACTATGACATGATTCAGTCAACAGGCCAAAATCACGAGTTGCAGATGGAGTTCCTTTCAGCAGCCGGAAACTTCAGGAGTATAGCAAAGCTGCTAATTCGCGGGCGCAAGGAAGATGATCTTCCGCGATGGTTGAGAGAGGGAGATACGTTTCCTGACAAGAACTTCGACATCTACGATCCCGCAAGCGTACTTCGCCTTCTGCGAATGTGGTCCGAAAAGCATCCGAGACATCAGCCCTATACTCTGACGGCATCTGAAAGCGCACAATCACCAGACTGACGTCAATCACATGAAATCCGACGGGCTAACCATCGGTATTATATGGTATTTTCTTCTCTTTAGCGCGCGAGCAACTCACGCCGTAGGATGGCGTCGCACCTCTATCTGATTGCTTGCCGCGATGTTGCTAGATTTGCCCTGACGCTACGAGCTTACCCAGCAGGGCATTGACGCGCGTTTGCCAGCCTGGGCCGCTCCCACGCAAATGCTCGACCGTCTTCGCATCCAGGCGGATTTTCACTTCTACCTTGGGGGCTTCGAGCTTCGGGCGACCTCGCCGGGACGGCTTCATTCCGGCCATGAACGCCGCATCCATCGGCGGATTATCGTCGTGAATCTCAGGATCAAACTTGGCCATAATAGAACCTCGCTTCATGCTTCTCTGCCGGACGCAAGCTGATGGCGCGAACCGCATCGTCGTGGGAGCCGTCGGTGAAAGCCAGCACATGCAGGCGATCACCGATCAACCCTATGGCAACGAAACGGACCTCTCCATAATCGAAACGGTCATCCTCGCGTTCAAAGGCCGTGTCCCAATCGAACCCTTCCGCAGCCTGCAAGGATATGCCGTGTTTGGCGATATTCCTCTCGTCTTTGGCCGGGTCGAACTCGATCTCCATACAAATTTCGTACACCCATTAAATCGCCCACACAACCGTTTTTGTGCACCCTATAAAGATCAGCTTGGGCGAGTGACATCACACATCGGCCTTTGACGCTACCCATTTGCGCACGGGGGTGGCCTGCGTGGACAAGATCGGGCTGATGAACGTTCTGCTGGCAGAAGGCGTCAATCTCGGCCTGCGTAAAATGGCGGCGGCTACCAATACGCACAGCTTCTGGGAATTGCTGCGGATCGCGCGCTGGCATGTCGAAGGCAGCGCCTATGATCGGGCGCTTGCCATGATAGTCGAGGCGCATGCGAACCTGCCCATGGCTGCGTTCTGGGGACACGGGCACTCCGCATCCAGCGATGGACAATTCTTCCTAGCCACCGAGCAGGGCGAGGCGATGAACATGGTCAACGCCAAATATGGCAATGTCCCCGGCCTGAAAGGATACAGCCACGTCTCCGATCAATATGCCCCATTCGCCACCCAGGTCATTCCCGCGACCGTCAGTGAGGCTCCATATATCCTCGACGGGCTGCTCATGAACGATGCAGGCCGCCATGTCCGTCAGCACTTCGCCGACACAGGCGGCTTTACCGATCATGTGTTCGCTGCCTGTGCGCTTCTCGGTTACAGGTTCGCGCCGCGCATCCGCGACCTTCCTCAAAAGCGGCTCTATGCCTTCAATCCCGGCGCAACGCCTGCAAATGTGCGGGGGTTGGTCGGCGGGAAAATCAACGAACCACTCATTGAGCGGAACTGGCCTGACATCCTTCGCGTCATGGCCACGATCGCCGCCGGCATTGTCGCGCCCAGCCAAATTCTCCGCAAGCTGGCCTCCTATCCTCGCCAGAATGAATTGGCCCTCGCCCTTCGGGAAGTCGGTCGTGTCGAGCGGACATTGTTCATGATCGACTGGATTCTCGACGCCGGCTTGCAGCGCCAGGCCCAGATCGGCCTCAACAAAGGTGAAGCCCACCACGCCCTCAAGCGTGCCATCAGCTTTCATCGGCGTGGCGAAATCCGGGACCGATCGGGCGAAGGCCAGCATTATCGAATTGCTGGCATGAACCTGCTGGCTGCCATTATTATCTTTTGGAACACGATGAAGCTCGGGGAGGTCGTCAGCAACCAAGCCGCTGATGGCGTTGTCATTCCCCCCGATCTCCTCGCCCATGTCTCGCCGCTGGGCTGGGAGCACATCAACCTCACTGGCGAATACCGCTGGCCAAAATCTTAGCGTAGGATTTCGCCCCCTCCTGCAAACGCCCCCATGCTGGGCGAATACGATTTCTCCGACAAGAAGCTTGCAGACAGCTTCGGTATCCTCCCCCTGAAACAGGGCCTCTGAAACCAGGCCGTAAATGGGGGAATGAAAATGAGGGAATTTATCAGCAACTCAATACCTTGCCAGAATTCCTATGTCGCATTCCGCCCCTTTGCGGGGACGGACCCAACACTCGCTCGACCGCGTGGCGCTGTTCTTCGCTCAAGCGGCCTCTTCGAGCTGGATATGCAGCCTGAAGCCCGCCGCCGTGGCGACGTTGACCAAGGCGTCCAGCGAGAATTTGTCGAGCTTTCCGCGCAGAAGATCGTTCAGCCGGGGGCGGGTCAGGCCGAGCCGCTTGGCAGCCTGCTCCTGCGGCACGCCCCAGGACTTCACCCGCTCGCGGATGCTCAGCAACAGGTCCGCGCGCGCCGTCAGATTCGCCGCTTCCGCCGGCGTGTCGGCCAGCGCGTCAAAGACGCTATCGAAGACTTCGACATTCATAGGTTCGGCGCTCATTGCTCTGCCTTCCAAGTTTTCAGCCGTTTCGCGGCTAGATCAATGTCCTTTTGCGGCGTCTGTTGCGTCTTTTTCTGGAACGCATGAAGCACAAGAACCCGATCCTGTAGCGTCGCCAAATACATCACCCGAAACGCGCCTGATGCTTCTCTGATCCGTATTTCCCTCACGCCTGCCCCGACTGTCTTCATCGGCTTCCAGTCGGAAGGTTCGAGACCCGTTTGCACCGCCCGAAGTTCCACGCCTGCGCCATAGCGAGCGTCATCCGGGAAATCGCGTAGGGCCTCGCGACTGTCGCCCAGGAAATGAATCGGCTTTGCGGTCTTGGGCTCCATTGCGCGGACTGTATCAAAATCGAGACAGGAAAGCAACAGCGACCAAGCGCCTGCCGCTGCGCGGCACCGTGGCTCTAGTCGCTCAAGCTCCCCAAGCCCGCAAGCGGTCTTGGCCGAAGGTGACGATCCAAATGGCGGGCGAGATCGCGTGCGCGGATCTCGCTGGCGTGGTGCCGGCGACACGCCGGCGTGTCGTTCCTTTGCGTGGGAAGAGAGCGTTCCACCCCCCTCTCCCCAGCAACGACAATCAGCGGGACCGTGGCTCACTCGGCAAGCCTCGCTGCGCCGCGCGCCACTCCCGCAGATTGTCGCTGCCCCCCTCTCCTGCCGGCGTTCTTGGGCGTCCGTGTCCGGCCGATGGCCTGGCCATCGCCGGTCAGGCGATTTGAAGGGAGTAGAGTAGAAGGCATGGAACAGGACAACCGGGAAAGCTGGCTCAATCGGGTGGCGGCGGGCATGGCTCCGTTGTTCGAGGCGCTGGACGCCCCCCTGCTCGCGCGTATCCGCGTGGCGATCGGCTTCACCAGCGCGGGCCGCACACCAGCGCGGGCCGCAAGGGTAAGGCGATCGGCGAATGCTGGGATAATCGCTTGAGCGCGGACGGGCATTTCGAAATCTTCATCCGTCCCGACCTCGCCCATGCGCCCGACGCCATGCCGGCGTAGATCGCCGCCATCCTCGCGCATGAGCTGGTCCATGCCGCTGTCGGCATCCCGGCAGGGCATGGGAAGGCGTTTAAACGGGTCGCGCTTGGCCTTGGCCTGGTTGGGCCGATGCGCGCCACCACCCCCGGCGAGGCGTTCCTGTCGGCCATCGCGCCGATCCTCGATGCCGTTGGCCCCCTCCCCCATGCCCGTCTCGATACGGACGGCGAATCCACCGCGCCCAAGAAGCAGAAAACCCGGATGCTCAAATGCGAGTGCGCGACATGCGGCTACACCGTGAGGACCGCGCGCAAATGGCTGGAACTGGCCGGAGCGCCGCTCTGCCCGATCGAGGATCATGGCCGGATGGAGCATGAGCCGCTGGACGACGAGGACGACGATCCAGAGCCGGAGGATTGAACGGCTTAGAAATGTATATCACTCTGATGGACAGGTCATGCCGTTTCGATTAACGATAGCACGCAGAGTGAGGGCGCTATGATATTGGTAGTCGGGAACACAAAGGGCGGCGTTGGCAAGACCACGCTCGCCGTCAACCTCGCGGTGGCCCGCGCACTCGCGGGCCGCGACCTGTTGCTGGTGGACGGCGACGAGCAGGGAACCGCCCTCACCTTCACCCAGCTTCGCACCGAAGGTCTTGGCGAAGCCGGCTATACCGCCGTCGCCCTTACCGGCGCGGCGCTTCGCAGCCAGGTTCGCCAGCTCGCGCCCAAATATGACGATATCATCATCGACGTAGGCGGGCGCGACACCGGCTCGCTGCGCGCCGCGCTCACTGTCGCCGACACGCTGCTGATCCCCGTTCAGCCGCGCAGCTTCGACGTGTGGGCGCTCGATCAGGTGGCGGTGCTGGTGGCCGAGGCGCGCGAGATCAACGAGGGGCTGCGCGCCGTCGCGATCCTCAACGGCGCGGACCCGCAGGGCGGCGACAATGAGGCAGCCTTGCAGATTATCGGCGATATCGAGGGGATCGAGGTGCTGTCCACCTCGATCGTGCGCCGCAAGGCGTTCCCGAACGCGGCGGCCGAGGGCAGGGCGGTGCTGGAGCAATCCCCGCGCGACGCTAAGGCGATCGATGAGCTGACCGCGCTGATCGGTGCGGTATTTGTATAGCATGATGATAGCGGAGTGAAATGCAATGGCTATCGCTCGTAAACCGAACAGCAAGCCCAAGCCGCCGGTTGATGAGGACGCGGCAGACGCTTTCATTGCCGGTGCCGCGAAACCGGCGACGCCGACGATCACGGCGGCGGCCGACGATGGGCCGCGCAAGGCGCCGGTCATGCTGCGCTTTGACCGCGCGTTGCTGGCGAAGGTCGATAGCGCTGCGAAGCGGCGCGGCATCAGTCGCAGCGCGTGGATTCAGTTCACCGTCAGCAGGGCGCTCGACGCCGGCGAAGGGTAAGCGTCCCGGATCGCAGCCTGATGCGCGAACGGTGAGTTTTGGGGTATCGACTCACCGTTGAGTGGCGGGCAGGCTGAAATCGACCAGCACCGGCATTTCCGGGATACCGCCGCGCATCTTCGCGCGGCGGACGATGCTGTGCTGATCGATCAGGTTTTGCGCGTCGCGGCGACCGCTCGATGTCTTGGCCATCCACAGCATCGCGACCTTTTCGACCTTGCGCCCTTTTTTGATCGGCGTGAAATCGACATAGAAGGGGCAGAGCTTGTTGATTTCCTCCTGCGCGACCTTGAGGCAATATTTGTTGAGATCGGCGAAGCGTTCGAGCTTGCCCGCCGGCACGTTGAGCAGCCCGCGCAGTTCCGCGATCGTGAATTCTTCGCTTTGCTTGTACTCTAGGCCGATCCGCCGTTCGATCATCTCATAGAGGCACAGCGCATATTTCGACTCGAAACAATACATGACTTGCGTCTTGAGGCGCGCATAGACTTCGCTGTTGCGCAGTATCTCGATCAGCTCCTCGGGAATGCGGTAGTGGAGGAAGCCGTCCTTTTCGAGGCTTTCGTCGCTCGGGCCGAGGAGCTGGACGCGGCGCTTGTAGCTCTTGCCGGCTTTGCGGATGGTGACGATCGCGATGGTGCCCATCAGGCGCAGCAGCGAGCTTTCGATACGCTCATTGCCCTGGTGCGTGCCTTTGAGCGCGGTCTTGGCGATCCGATGGATGATCGGCTCGCCGATCCGCTCCCAGGCGTTGGCGATCAGCAGATTGTAGATTCGGCGATCGGCGAGGGTGAGGGGGGTCAGCTCGACGATATCGACCAGTTCGCCGGGCTTGACGATCTCGCCGTAATTGGCGGGATCGAAAGGATTTCCGCGCCCCTTTTGCGCGAGCGTAAGGGCAGGGGTATCAACCAGGGCAACTTGCGTCATCGCGTCGTCCAAAGGTGAGCAGGAGGAAGGCCGAGACTCACCTTAACCGGCAAAGGTGAGCCGGGCAAATCCTAAAGCTCGCCGTTGGCGCACGGTGAGGAGATACCCCAAAGCTCACCGTCGATCGGATGCCTACCCCAAAGCTCACCAGACTCGACCCCAACACTCACCTTTACCGACCCCAAAACTCACCGAAGGCTACCCCAAAACTCACGCGACTCGACCCCAACACTCACTTTTCGCGGCTATTTTCCCAGGTTTTCTGCGGGCTTGAGCACCCCTGAATCTTGAATCTAAGAAGAATCTTTGAATCTGAACGCGAACGGTGAGCTTTGGGGTAGTCTTACCTGTGGATAACTTGCCGCGCGCCACACCGTCACAGCCACAAAGAAGAAGAAAGCACCGCCTCTTGGGGCTTCGCCCCGCCGGCTCGCGCCCTACGGGCGCCCCGGATGGCTAAAGCCATCCTCCCACCCGGCGTCCCCATGATGAGCCGGCTACGCCGGCACGCTTTTTGTTCAGATCAGCCCCATTTCCACCGCTCCGCACAACAATTCAGCTCACCACTAGGTCCAACCGTCCAATTGGCTTTCCAAAAAGCCATGTGGAGAGCCCAGCACTTCATTTGAGAAGGAGGGAAGGACGGAAACGTCCCAACAGGCGCGGTTTTTGGCCCGCACAGCCTCTTTCAGGCACTCAGGAGTGTTTGAGAGGGTCGGACGATCAAGACGCTCTACGGGCTTCCCAGGCGGCCAATTCCCCGAACCTAGATCTTCGTGGTTTCACCCGCCCCACGCGACGGGCCGAGGTTGGCGTCGATCGCCAAGGTGAGGACCTACCCCAAAACTCACCTTACGCACGCCAGAGACCGATTTTTCCGCGCTTCGCTACGCATATTCACGCGGCAAGATATGGCGGAACGCTATCACCTAGATATACAAACGATATTACACAGATTGCTACTATGCCAGCGCGACCGTTTAAACGCTTTCACGCCTGATCGAACCGGCCGGCGAACTCGCGATCGGCATAGTAGGCGAGCTTGGCGGCGACGATCGGGCGCTGACCGGCGAGGAACAGCAATTCCAGATCGGCCGGCAGCATGCGAACTTCATCGGGGGTGAGCAGGGGACGGCCGACATGTTGCGCGCCGAACGATATGCCGGTTTCCTCCGCGTCGATCGCGCGGCTCATCGTCTCGAACACGACCGTCTCCTAGCCGAGCAGGTCGGAGACCAGTTTCGCGCTGTCGTGATCGTTGACCCCGAACACCTGCAGGACGCCGGCATTGGACAGGAAGGTGCCGGCGCGGCGCTCGTAGAGCGCGCGGAGCTGGTGGACGTCCTGCAGGATCGGCCAGAGCTGGATACCGTAGCCCGCCATCAGGCCCATGGCGCGCTCAACGGGTTCGAGGCGGCCGAGCGCGGCGAACTCATCGAGCAGGAACAGCACGGGCTTTTCGGCTGACGCCGGCGCACGGACCAGCTCGGTCAGTCTCTGCGCCAGCATCAGGCGCAGCCAGCGGGCATAGGTGGCGAGCCGATCGGGCGGCAGCACCGCCATATTGCAGGATCAGGGGCTGGAAGAGGGCGCGCAGGCCGACGAGGATGACGACGAGAACCGTCAGCATCATCATCGTCTGATAGAGATTGGAATCGTGCGCCAGGCCGAGCAGCGAGCCGAGCAGATATTGCATTCCCAGGCCCAGCACGATGCCGGTGGCGAGGAAGAGGATCAGGACGCCGAACAGGTGGCGGATCAGCCTGGCGGGAATGACGATGAAGGCGGTGAGCGCCCACACTGGATTCTGGCGCGCTATGCGGGCGAGATTGCGGATCGCGCGGCCGAGCTAGCGCAGCCATTCCATGTCAGGCCCTCCGATCGGTGAGATTGCCAGCGCCGGGTCCGCGTCGGGATGATCGAGCAGCTTGAGGACGATCGCGGTGGCGAGGGGAGGGGCACGCCCTCGTCGCGCAGCATGTCGAACAGGGCGTCCTCGTCAGGCGTCAGCGCCATGTCCTCGATCGCGAGATTAGTGCGCGCGTCGGCATCGTCCTCGTGCCACATGGCGACTTCGGCCGGGGTGCCGCGCACATAATCGAGCGCGCGGACCTGGGCGCGGATCGCTGCCACGTTGAATCTGGTCATGGTGTTTCACTACCTTCCGCTTCGGCATCGAACGCGCGTTTGCCGCGCCGCTTCCAGAGCGCCAGTGTATCGCCATTCTCACGCGCCTTCGCCGCGAGTTCGAGCATCGCGCCGTAGAGGATGGCGCGATCGTCGTCGGCGAGATCGACGAGGCCGGCCTTCTGGACGAGGCCACCCAGCTCGATCAGGTGGCGGGTGCGTTCCCTGCGTTGCACGACCCATCCTTTCGTATCGGTGCGGCGCTGCCCGGCCTCAGCTCTGCGAACCGCCTGCTGGAGTTTCGCCTGCATCCTGGCCGTTGTCTGAAAGGCCCTTGCCAGATTTGCGCCCGCGCCGCTGAAAGAAGGCCGCGCCATCAGAGCGCCACGCCTCCCGATTTTCCGCGACCTGCACCTCGCCGATGACATGCAGCAGCGCGCCGGCCAGCACTTCGGCGTCGAGCGTATCGGCCCCGGTCGCCATCACCAGTTCACCGAGCTGCTGGACCTTCTTCGCCTTCAATGCCCTGGCCTTGTCGCCGAGCGCTTTCAGCTCCGCGTCGTAATCGCGCACCTTACGCATAGAAAATCGCTCCGACAGTGAGGATGAGGGCGACGGGAAAGAGGGCAGCGAATAGGACGGTGCCGATCATCCACCATCCCGCGCGGGTGTGCGCCATGTTGAGCGTCCAGCCCAATGCGGGATTGCGCTTGGGCACCCACAGGCGGGGATCGGCCTTGGCGAAGTAACAGCCAAGCAGGCCGTCAGACCAATGGGCGGGATCGCGCCAGAGCGCATCGAGTTGCGGGCGGTCGTTCGCAGCCATCACGTTCCCTTCTTCGCACGTCGATGAAGCAGGATCGTAGCACAGCCGCGCATGGAAAAAACCGGCGACACCATAAAACGCGGCGAAGTCAATCACAGGAACGGCAGAGAGTGTGAGGGCGCGCTTATACGTCGTTGCCGACATGCGCTCAGAAAGGCAGTATAGTGGCCGTCATGGCGATCTACCATTTCTCGGCCAAGGTCATCAGCCGTGCGAACGGGTCGAGCGCCGTTGCGAGCGCGGCCTATCGTGCAGCCGAACGGCTGCACGATGACCGGCTCGGGCGTACCCAAGATTTCTCGAACAAGGCGGGCGTCGTCCATTCGGAAATCTTGGCTCCCGAAGGTGCGCCGGAGCGTTTAAAAGATCGCGCGACCTTGTGGAACGAGGTCGAGGCCGGTGAGAAGCGCAAGGACGCGCAGCTGGCGCGTGAGGTCGAGTTCTCGATCCCGCGCGAGATGACGCAGGAGCAGGGCGTCGCGCTGGCGCGCGATTTCGTCGAAAAGCAGTTTGTGGAACGCGGGATGGTCGCGGACCTCAATGTGCATTGGGACATCGGCAAGGACGGCCAGCCCAAACCCCATGCTCATGTCATGCTGTCGATGCGCGAAGTCGGCAGGCAAGGGTTCGGCCAGAAGGTGCGCGACTGGAATAGCAATGCGCTGCTGAAGGAGTGGCGCGAGGCGTGGGCGGATCATGTCAACGAGCGCCTGGCTGCGCTCGATATCGACGCGCGCATCGATCACCGCACGTTGGAGGCGCAGGGGATCGAGCTTGAGCCGCAGCACAAGATCGGGCCGGCAGGATCGCGCCGGCTCGATCGTGGCGAGGATGCCGAGCGCGCCGACGATCATGTCCGGATCGCGCGGGAGAATGGCGATAAGATCATCGCCAGGCCAGAGATCGCATTGGACGCGATCACGCGCCAACAGGCGACGTTTACGCGGCGCGATCTGGCGATGTTCGTCCACCGCCATAGCGACGGCAAGGAGCAGTTCGATTCCGCAATGAATGCGGTGCGCAGTTCGCCCGAGCTGGTGGCGCTGGGCAAGGATGGTCGTGGCGAGGACCGCTTTACCTCCCGCGACATGATCGACACCGAGCAGCGTCTGGAGCGTGTCGGGGCCGCCCTGGCGGATCGGGTGGGGCATGGTCTCCCGGCAGCGTCGCTGCAAAGGGGGCTGGACGCTGCCGGGAGTGAGGGCCTGGTGCTCGGGGGAGAGCAGCAAGCTGCGCTGGCGCATATAACGGGCGAGAAGGATATTGCCATCGTGGTCGGCTATGCCGGCACCGGCAAATCGGCCATGCTGGGGGTCGCGCGCGGTGAATGGGAGCGCGCCGGCTACAGCGTGCGCGGGGCAGCGCTGTCGGGGATCGCGGCGGAGAGCCTGGAGGGCGGATCGGGCATCACCTCGCGCACCATCGCCAGTCTCGAATATCAGTGGGACCAGGGCCGCGAGCTGCTGGGGCCGCGCGACGTGCTGGTGATCGACGAGGCCGGCATGATCGGCACGCGCCAGATGGAGCGCGTGTTGTCGGAGGCCGAGAGGGCAGGGGCGAAGGTTGTTCTGGTCGGCGACGCCGAGCAGTTGCAGGCGATCGAGGCCGGCGCGGCGTTCCGCAGCCTTGCCGAGCGCCACGGCGCGGCCGAGATCAGCGAGGTTCGCCGGCAGCATGAGGACTGGCAGAAGGAGGCGACGCGGGCGCTGGCGACGGGCAGGACCGGCGAGGCGATCCATGCCTATGAGGCGCACAGTATGGTCCATGCGGCCGACACGCGCGAGCAGGCGCGCGCCGAGCTGGTGGACCGCTGGGACGCGCAGCGCATTGCCGATCCCGAACAGACCCGGATCATCCTCACCCATACCAATGCCGAGGTGCGCGATTTGAACCTGGCCGCGCGCGATCGGTTGCGTGACGCCGGCGAGCTGGGCCAGGACGTGCGCATGTCGGCCGAGCGGGGCGCGCGGGAGTTCGCGACCGGCGACCGCATCATGTTCCTCAAGAACGAGCGCGAGCTAGGGGTGAAGAACGGCACGCTGGGGCAGGTCGAGCGCGTATTGCCCGATAGCATGGCGGTGAAGCTGGACGATGGCCGATCGGTGGCGTTCGACCTGAAGGATTACGCCCATGTCGATCATGGCTATGCCGCCACCATCCACAAATCGCAGGGCGTGACGGTCGATCGGGCGCATGTGCTGGCGACCCCCGGCATGGACCGCCATTCCGCCTATGTGGCGCTGTCGCGGCACCGTGAGGGGGTGCAACTCCATTATGGCCGCGACGACTTCGCCGATCAGCGCCAGCTCACCCGCACGCTGTCGCGCGAGCGGGCGAAGGATATGGCGTCGGATTATCCGCGCGATCGGGAGACGGAGATTCGGAATTTCGCCGATCGGCGTGGATTGTCGGGCGAGATACGATTGCCGGAACGGGCCGAGCGGTCGCCGGTGGAGATCCTTGGCCCTCGCGCGGGAACCATGCGCCAGATGGGCGAAGATACACGCACGGTTCGCGCTGCTGGCGACCGCGGCGCTGGCGAGGCGAAGGCTGCGGCGGAACGGCAACCGCGGCGCGGTATGTTCGACGGCTTCCGGCCCGCGCCCGAGCGCCTAGCGCCGGCAGCTGAGCGCGGCCAGGGCGAGAAGCCCAAGCGCGGCATGTTCGACGGGTTGAAGCTGTCGGCCGAGCCGGCGAAGGGCGCGGAGCGTCCGCTCGCGCGTGCCGATCGCGGCGAGGACCGCGCCTTTACGCGCGTGGTCGAGCGCGCCTCGCGTTCGGCCGAGGCGGTGTTGCAGGCGCGGGCGGCGGGCGGGCCGGTGCTGGAACATCAGAAAGTCGCGCTCGAGCGCGCGACGGAGGCGCTGGATCAGATCAGGCCGGGAGCTTCGCGCGATATGGCATCGGCGATGCAGCGGGATCCCGCCCTGCTGCGCGAGGCGGCAGCAGGGCGCAGCGGCCCGATGGTCGAGGCGATGCGCGATGAGGCGCGCGTGCGCGCCGATCCTGCCCTGCGTGCCGATCGGTTCGTAGAACGCTGGCAGGCGCTTCGGCAGGACCGCGACCGCCTCTATCGCGTCGGCGACATGACGGGGTGCGAGAAGGCGGGCAAGGAAATGGCGGGCATGGCGAAAAGCCTTGAGCGCGATCCACAGGTGGAATCGATCCTGCGTAATCGCACCCGCGAGCTGGGGCTTGAAATGGGCATGAACCGCAGCCGCGACATGGGCGGCGGCGACCTTGGCTGCCAGTTGACGCAGGATTTGGGGATTGGCCGTGATCGTGGCCTTAGTCGCTGATGGTTTGCGGATAAGCGCCTATCATGATAAAACGGTATGTGTTTAATCAGAGAGTCGAACCATGAACGATATGACCCGCTGGACCGTTTCGGTATCGAAAAACACCGACATTGCGGTGCGTAGCTTCCTCGCACAGCGCGGCATGAAAAAAGGCGATCTTTCCCGCTTCATCGAGGAAGCAGTCAAATGGCGTGTTCTTGATCAGACCATCACCGAGGCGCGGAGCAAGTTCGAGGATATCGCCCCCGACGAGCTGGACGCGCTGATAGGGGAGGCGGTGGCCGCCGCACGTCAGCCCGCAGGCTGACCCGTGCGCGTCGTTGTCGATACCAATGTACTCATAAGCGCGCTGCTTTCGGGCAGATCGCCGCCCGCGCAGATCGTCACGCTCTGGCGGGAGGGGCGGTTCGAGCTGCTGACCTCTCAAGAGCAACTGGACGAGCTGGCGCGGGTGACGCGCTATCCCAAAATCCGCGAGCGGCTTTCGCCCGCGCTGGCGGGGCGGCTTGTCAACGAGCTGCGCGACGTGGCTGTGATGGTGGCGGACCTTCCACACGTGACGGCCTGCGCCGATCCTTACGATAATTTTCTGTTGGCAATGATCGTCGCAGGCACGGCCGATCATCTTGTGACCGGCGACAAGCGGGATTTGCTGTCGATGGTCCGTTACGAGGGCGCACGCATCATCGCCGTGCGGGACTTTCTGGTGATGTTCGGGCAGTTGCCCAAGGATAAGCGGACATGAACGACCAGGAAGAGTATCGCGAGGAGTCGGCAAACGGCGACGACCCGGCGCTGGCGTTCGAGCGGTTGCGCGGCGAGGTGTCGTTGCTGCGCCATGCGGTCGAGGCGCTGACCACGGCGCGCGAGTCCATCGACATTCCCGATTATGAGCCGACGCTTGAGCGCACCGAAAAGGTGCTGGAAATATTGGTGCAGCAGATAGACGGGGTGCGGAAAAGCCCCGCCATGACACTCACCCCGGAGAATATGGCGGGCCGTTTAAACGCTTCCGTCGCCGAGGCGACCCGTGAGCTGCGCGCCCAGGTGCAGGCGACCGAAACGGTGCTGCGAAGCGCGGCGCACGACCTGCAAAACATCGTCGCGTCCGCGCGCCGGAGCGATGAGCAGAATAGAGGGCTGTGTATTGCCGGGGGCGTCGGTCTGGTGCTGGGGTTGTTGCTCTATGCGGCGCTTGTCGGCCCGATCGCGCGGATGATGCCGGCGAGTTGGCATTGGCCCGAGAGCTTGGCGACACGGGCGCTTGGCGAAACGTCGACATGGGATGCGGGGCAACGCCTGATGCAGACGGCCGCGCCAGAGAGCTGGGGATTGATCGTCGCGGCCTCACCGCTCGCAGACGGCAACCGCGAGGCGATCGAGGCGTGCCGCGAGCAGGCCGGGAAGGCGAAAAAGCCGGTGCGATGCACGATCGAGGTGAAGTCGGCAGGCTAGACTCGATTTCTGATTGATTGAATCGAAATGGGATACCCAAGCGGGGTGAGTTCTGATTCAACCTGCTGGCTGGGGATGGAGGCCAGCGGGGATGGCGAGACCCTATTCGAATGATCTTCGGGAGCGAGTGGCGGCGGCGGTAGCGTCTGGTCGGAGCTGCCGGGAGGTAGCGTCGCTGTTCGGGGTGAGCGTTGCGAGCGTGGTGAAGTGGTCTCAGCGCCAGCGGGCGACGGGAACGGCGGCATCGCGTCCGATGGGAGGTCACCGCAAGCGTCTGCTTGAGCCGCACCGGGCATTGGTGATCGGCCGGGTGAAGGCCGTGCCCGACATCACGCTCAAGGCGCTGGTGGCGGAACTGGCCGAACAGGGGATCGCGACCAGCACGGTATCGGTATGGCGGTTGGTGCGCTCGGAAGGGCTGCGCTTCAAAAAAAACGCTGTTCGCCGTCGAGCAGTTGCGGCCGAAGATCGCCAGGCGGCGCGAGCAGTGGAAGAAGTATCAGGGCCGGCTTGATCCCCGGCGCCTGGTCTTTATCGACGAGACTTGGGCCAAGACCAACATGACGCCGATCCGGGGTTGGGCGCCGCGCGGGCAAAAACTCATCGCCCGCGCACCGTTCGGGCATTGGCGCACGCTGACCTTCCTTGCAGCGTTGCGCCATGACCGGATCGATGCGCCGTGCGTCCTCGACGGACCGATCAACGGCCTCAGTTTCACGGCCTGGGTCGAGCAGTTCCTCGTGCCCACGCTCAAGCCGGGCGACGTTGTCATCATGGACAACCTGGGCAGCCACAAGGGGCAGCCTGTCCGCAAGGCAATCCGCTCGGCCGGAGCAAGGCTGCTGTTCCTGCCACCCTACTCGCCGGATCTGAACCCGATCGAGCAGGTCTTCGCCAAGCTCAAGCTGTTGCTCCGAAAGGCAGCCGAACGATCCGCCGAGGCAACTTGGCGCCGCATCGGCACCCTACTCGACGCCTTCCCCCCACACGAATGCGCCAACTATCTCAGAAACTCCGGATACGCTTCAACCTAAGTGGAAACGAGTCTAGGGTTGGTGGCCCAACGTCTCCGCCGACGCGCTGCACGATTTGAGGTGGAGCCCGCGCCGAAATCATCGGATAGATGAATCAATCCGGCCCGATTGATTCAAAGAAGTCGTCGGACTTCAAGCCCACGATTTTGTAGGTTTTGCGCCATGAATGGTGCAAGTCTTCCTGATCCCGTCGAGTTGGTGGCGCTCGATCCGGCGCGCAACATTCGACGGCGCTACAGCATAGTCGCCAGTTTCGACCTGTTCGGCATGATCGTCATCGAAACCCGCTGGGGCCGGATCGGCGCAGCCGGCCAAGCCCAGCGTCACGCCTTTGCCGATCGTGCTGCGGCCGATCGTCATATCGCCGCGATCCTTCGGAGGCGTGGCACGGCTAAAACGCGCATCGGCATCGCCTATCGACCCGCCTGATCCTCTGGCGGATGTGGAGGCAGCGCCTCGGCAGCCGTCAGCCCTTCCATCATCTGAAAAGCTTTCCGGTGAGTTCGGGAACGGCTGAAAAGAGGTCGGCGACCAAGCCGATGTCGGCGACCTGGAAGATCGGGGCGTCCTCGTCCTTGTTGATGGCAATGATGGTCTTGGAGTCCTTCATCCCGGCCAGATGCTGGATGGCGCCGGAGATGCCGATGGCGATGTAGACTTCCGGTGCGACGATCTTGCCGGTCTGGCCGACCTGGTAGTCGTTGGGGGCATAGCCCGCGTCCACCGCCGCGCGGCTGGCGCCCACGCCCGCGCCGAGCTTATCAGCGAGCGGGAAGATGACCTGCTGGAAGGTCTCCGCATCCTTCAGCGCGCGCCCGCCGGAAACGATGATCTTCGCGCTGCCCAGTTCGGGGCGCTCGCTCTTGGCGATCTCGGCACCCACGAAGCTCGACAGGCCGGCATCGCCGGTCGCGACAATGGCTTCCACCGCAGCCGAGCCGCCCGTTGCGGCAGCCTTGGCGAAGGCCGTGCCGCGCACGGTCAGGACCAGCTTGGCATCGCCGGACTCAACGGTCGCGATGGCATTGCCGGCGTAGGTCGGGCGCCTGAAGGTCCTGGGGCCGTCGACCGACAGCACTTCGGAAACCTGCATCACGTCGAGCAAGGCTGCAACACGTGGGGCGATGTTCTTGCCGTTGCTGGTGGCAGGAGCAATGAAGGCATCGAAGTCGGCCATCAGCGACACCACCAACGGCGCCACGTTCTCGGCCAGCGCGTTGGCGTAGGCCGCGTCATCGGCCTTGAGAACCTTGGCTACGCCGGCAATCTGCGCCGCAGCAGCCGCGGCGGCGTTGCACCCGGACCCGGCAACCAGCGCAGTCACTTCACCCAGCTGCCCGGCAACAGTGACGGCCGCCAGCGTTGCGTCCTTGACCGATGCATTGTCAATCGGCGTGCAAACGGGACCCCTTATCGGCGCGCAAAAGGGACCCCCTGTCAGGATGGCGGAACGTTGAT
>NZ_JBANFL010000028.1:0-51518 GCF_037154135.1 Sphingobium aquiterrae | reverse complement strand
GCCGCTAAAGCCGTAGCCGCCGATCGCGAAAACGGTCGAGACATTGTCTTTCTCGTCAACGAGGAAATGCTCCTCCAACTGCTTCATGGTGTCCAGCGTCTGCTCCATGGTGGCTCCGGTCGGAAGCGTGACCTGCGCAAAGAGGAAACCCTGGTCCTCATCGGGAAGGAAGCCGCTTGGGAGCTTCGCGAAAAGGGCTCCCATTCCAACAATGATGAGCACGTAAAGGAGCATGGATCGCTTCCAGCTACGGTTTACGCGCCCAACACCCTCACCGTAGCGGACAACATTGCGGTCGAAGGTTCGGTTGAACCAGCCGAAGAAGCCCTTGCGCTCATGATGATGGGCGCCGGTGGAAGGCTTCAGGATCGTCGCGCACAGGGCTGGCGTCAAGATCAGCGCGACCAGTACAGAGAGCGCCATGGAGGTCACGATGGTGATCGAGAACTGGCGATAGATGACACCGGTCGATCCGCCGAAGAAGGCCATCGGCAGGAACACCGCCGACAAGACAACGCCGATGCCGATCAGCGCGCCGCTGAGTTCGTCCATCGATTTGCGCGCGGCTTCCTTGGGCGACAGCCCTTCCTCCTGGATCAGTCGTTCGACATTCTCGACGACAACGATCGCATCGTCGACGAGCAGGCCGATCGCCAGCACCATGCCGAATAGGGTGAGCGTGTTGATAGAAAAACCTGCCGCCAGAAGGACCGCAAAGACGCCGAGCAGCACCACGGGCACAGCGATCGTCGGGATGAGCGTCGCCCGCCAGTTCTGTAGGAAGAGGAACATGACGAAGAAGACGAGGACGACGGCTTCGACCAGCGTATGGACGACCTGCTCGATCGACAGTTTGACGAACGGCGTCGTGTCATAAGGATAGACGATCTTGAGGTCCGAGGGGAATTGTTTCGCCAGCTCGGTGACCTCGGCCTTGACCGCTTCGACCGTATCGAGCGCATTGGCGCCGGGCGCCAGGCGGATGGCGAGGCCCGAGGCCGGCTTGCCGTTGAAGCGCGCGTCGAAGCTGTAATTTTCCGCACCGACCTCGACCCGTGCCACATCCTTGAGAGTGACCGTCGAACCGTCGGGATTGGTCCTGAGCAGGATGTCGCGGAATTGCTCGGGCGTCTCGAGGCGCGATTGCGCGGACACCGTGACGTTGAGTGCCTGGCCGGGCTTTGCCGGAAGGTTGCCGATCTGGCCGGCGGAGATTTGCGCGTTCTGCTTGCGGATCGCCGTCTTGATGTCGCTGAACGTCAGGTTGAGGTTGGCGAGCTTGATGGGATCGACCCACACGCGCATCGCATATTGCGCGCCCATGAGAAGCGTATCGCCGACCCCGGTGATGCGACTGATCGGATCCTGCAATTCGGAGGCGACATAGTCAGCAATATCCGCCTGGTCATGGCTACTGTCCTCCGAATAGAGTCCTACGATCATCAGGAAAGAGGCGGACGACTTCTGGACGCGCACGCCCTGTTGCTGCACTTCCTGCGGCAAAAGCGGCATCGCCTGCTGCAGCTTGTTCTGAACCTGGACCTGGGCGATGTCGGAATTGGTACCCTGCTCGAAGGTCAGGATGATCGAGAGATTTCCGGCGGAGTCGCTGGTCGAAGCAAAATAGCGCAGATTGTCGATGCCCTTCATCTGCTGTTCGATGACCGTGGTCGTGGTCTTTTCGAGAGTCGAAGCATCCGCGCCCGGATACAGGGTCTGGATCTCCACCGCGGGTGGCGCGATTTCGGGAAACTGCGCAATGGGCAGATCGCGAATAGCGAGTCCGCCCGCCAGCATCATGATGATCGCGATGACCCATGCGAAGATGGGACGGTCGATGAAATAGCGGGACATGCCTTAGTTCCCCGCCCCGGCAACCGATCCGGAGCCTGTCCCGGCCGACCCTGTTCGACGCGGCTGGGGCGCCTTGGGTGTGACGGTGAGGCCGGGTTTGGCGCGGAGCAAGCCGTCGACGATCAGCCGGTCGCCGGACTTGAGGCCACTTGTGACCACCCAGCGGTCGCCGATCGCCCGGTCGGTTGTGACGAACCGCTGTTCGACCTTGTTTTCCGCGTTGACGACGAGGGCAGTCGCGCGGCCGCGCGGATCGCGCGCGACTCCCTGTTGCGGCGCGAGGATCGCCGCTTGACGGACACCATCGACCAGCCGCGCCCGGACATACATGCCCGGCAGCAAAACCCCGCCTGGATTGGGAAAGGTGGCCCGCAAAGTGACGGCCCCCGTCGAGGGATCGACCGTGACTTCGGAAAACTGCAAGCGGCCTTCGATCGGATAGGTCTTGCCGTTGGGAAGAAGCAATTCGACGCGCGCGCTATCATTGTCGCGCGTCAGGCCGCCCGCGCGCATTGCCTCACGCAAATTGAGGATTTCGGCGGCCGATTGCGTGACGTCGACATAGACGGTGCCCGTGCGCTGGATCGTCGCAAGCGGTTCAGCCTGGCCGGCCTGCACCAGCGCGCCGGGGGTGAAAAGCGAGCGCCCGATCCGGCCCGAAATCGGCGCGCGGATGCGGGTGAAACCGAGATTGACCTCGGCCGCCTGCACGGCAGCGAGCTGCGCGGTGACGTCGGCGCGCGCCTGCCTGGCGGACGCCACCGCATTGTCTGCATCCTAGCGGCTCACCGCGTTGATGCCGACCAGGTCGCGGTAGCGCTCGGCCTGCAGTCGGGTGGCGTCGATCGCCGCTTCGGCGCGGGCCAGCCCGCCCTGGGCGCTGCCCAGCGCGGCACGATAGGGTGCATCCTCGATCTCGTAGAGAATCTGACCCGCCCTGACGAGCGAGCCCTCGTCGAAGAGACGCCGGCGAATGACACCATTGATCTGGGGACGTACCTCGGCAGTTTCGACGGCCGCGATTCTGCCCGGCAACTCGCTCGTCAATATGGCCGGTTCGCTCTTGAGCGTGACGACTCCGACCTCGGGCGGGGCAGTCCTGGGTTGCTCTCCGGCGCCGCAACCGGCCAGCAGGACAAACAAGAAGGGCAAGGAAGCCCTGGCCGATCTGCACACCAACATAGACAAAATCCCGTCTCGACATCTTCTAAGAATGAGCGCTCACTCCCATTATGCTGCGGTGCAATAGGTCAAGACCTCGGCTACTGCAATCGATTTTCCGCGGTTCGTCATACAGCCGCAGAAATCAGCAGGAATCAGAGCTGTTCGGAGATGGAAAGTGCTGTGGCCTCCCGGAAGTAGCGGGGAGGCGGTCAGAGCTTGACGTCGCCGTGGAGCTGATCCAGATAAAACATGAGAGAGCGCTCACTCCCAGGCCTGCCGAGCCGATCGGCCACTTCCGGGTGACGGCGCGGAGAACCAGATCGTCCATGATTGTGCTGCAAGCGGTGATCTGGGCTGATCGCCGACCTATGAGAAGCGCAGAAAATGGCACGAAAGCGACAGTTCGACCACGAAGAAGCACTTGATATCGCCACGCGGGCGTTCTGGCTGACCGGATATGAGGGCACCAGCATCGCGGATCTGGAATCAGCGATCGGCGTGTCCAAGCCAAGTATCTACAGGGTCTTTGGCAGCAAGGAACAACTGTTTCGTCAGGCGGTCGACTGCTTTGCCGAGCGATATGCCGGATTTTTCCTGGACGCTTTGGAGGAAGCGACCGCCATTAATGTCCTGCGGCATTTGATCGTTGAAGTGATTCGGTCGGTGACCGGCTCCGATACGCCGCCTGGTTCTCTTCTCGCGCATGGTGCCATGGCCTGCGTCCGGGAGAATGAAGAGATACGCGCCTATGTCCTGCGCCGGCGCGGGAAATTCGAACGGTTGCTTGTGCAAAGACTGATTCGCGCAAGAAGCGAGGGCGAGTTCGCCCAGGAGATCGATTGTCGGCTCGTCGCGCGATACGTCATCGCTCTGTGCGACGGTATCGCGCTCCAGGCAAAATCCGGCACAGGACGATCTGCCCTTGCCGGAATCCAGGATATCGCCCTCGCCGGCATTTGCTGCGCATTGGGCGTGGCATCGGCCGAACATCTGCCGACAGGTCATGCTGTTGGCGTCGACGCCCGCGATCGCGACGGCCGTTCGCAAAAATAGCCGCTGCTTGTCGCTCGGTCCTCAATCGACATACCAGGCGCTACACATCGCCCTACAGAGGACCGAACGCGCGGGCTCAAGAGGGATCGATAGCTGTCATGGGTGGCATCCTTGAATACCATCGAAATCTGCCGATCATCGCGCTCCTGTTCACTCTTGCATGGGCTTTCGTGATTGTCGCCGCGCCCCGTAGGCCGATCGGGTTGGGTAGCCTCGGGCGCCTTCTCTACTTCGGCGCTATCGGCTCGATGGGGCTTGTCGGCGGGGGAGCCAGCCTTCTGTCACTGATTTATCCGCGTGGCTTTCCTTGGGCCGGATTTCTCGCCATCATTCATGTCTTCACCGGCATGCGCGCCCGGCGCGCCCTTTGCGCCGGGCGAAGATCACAGGCGATCATTGCGGTCGCGCTGCAGTTAGCATGCGCTATCGCCAGCCATGGGCTACAGTGAACGACGATCCCTTCAGCGTGTCAGGCTTCGACGGGCCAAACCGCCCGCAACAACCCGCGTATGACCGAGGGTTAGTGACCGGTGGCTGGAATCTGCTCACTCAGACCGAGCCCGCGCATCATCACGCAGGCGGTGTTCCGGCTGGCCTGCTCAACATCGGCTGAGTGTGAAGCCGCAGTTCGGTGGCCGAGTCCGATGAAACAAGCCATCATGATGTCGACATAGGCATCGAGCTCGAGAGGCGAGACGTCCGGCCGCGCGAGCGCGGCCAGTCGCCGCACTCCCGCGCGGTAGAAGGCGAACAGGGTTTCAATGCGCTCGGCCACCGAAGCATTGCGGCAGGCCTCGGCGAGGATTTCATAAGAGAGGCCGCCGTCGCTATTCTGCAACGAAACTGCGGCGATCGCTTTGAGCGCATCAAACATTGAGCATTCGTTACGCTCAAGGGTATCGAATATCCCATGCATTTCCGCGACGCGGGCACGCGAATTCTCCTCGACGATGGAGAGGATGATATCGCTCTTGGACGAAAAATGCCGATAAATCTGGCCCATGCTGACAGAGGCCTCGGCCGCGAGCTCGGCGGTCGTGGTAACATGGAAGCCCTTCGATCCGAACAATTGGCGGGCTGCGGTGATGATCCTCTCGCGCGGCCCCTCTCCTGGCATTTTTGCTCTTGAAGCCTGTTTCATCCACGTTCCTTCGGCAGGGGCATACTCCCGATGCTGATGCGACGGATTCCGCATAAAGCGGAATTTCCAGTCTGTCCAACAACAGGCATAGACACGCGTCCATTTCCGCTTGACCCGTGGGAGCGACTTGCCTACCTTCGGACTCGGAGCGAGCGCTCACTCCCGTTGACTTTAAGGGATGCTTGTCATGCAATCCAGTCCCGATTTCCGATACCGGACCGGTGCCGCAAAGGCGGGAAGGGAGCGCCTTGGCCTATTCACCGCCTCATCCTCCATCGCTAAGTGCAACCTCTTGACAGATCGTGGCTCGACGACCGTCTTTAACTCCCCGCCACGATCTATCACCTGCCGGCCGACATTTCCCGCTGCTCCGGTGCCTCCCTCCGAGAGCCTTTCGGGTCGCCTCCCATGTCGGTCGGCAGCACCAATCATCTCATCACCGGAACTGCACGCACGGACTGCGCCGCGCAGTAGTGGAAGTCTGGCGTGACGGATTCAAGCTACGCACGGCAACGTCCGGTGCTGCGTCTGCGCCAGAGCAAGACCGTTGTGTCGGGCTGTGAGGAAGATGGAGGAGCGCCGGCCGGCGCTCCTCACGGGACGAGCTCTCGTGAGGCCGTGCAGCGGCCTCGCCGCCGGAAAAGCTGATGGCATGATCGGAGCAAGGATGTTCAGGAGATTGGCGTGCCAGAGCGCAGCTTTGCTGCTGCCGTTGACCGGACTGTGCGCATGTGACGGTGGGACGAAAGAGCCAGACCCTGCGGCCAATGAAAGAGGCAATACGACGACCGCTGTCGTGCTGCCGCCATCGATCAGGAAGACGACCGGCTACCGCTGCAAGGACAAGAGCATCGTATCGATCGATTTTCTCGACGACGATCGAACCATCAATCTGCGGGACGATGGCGGCATCAGCCAGTTCCGGGCTGCAAAGCCAGGCGGCCCCTATGATAGTGGATACAATGACAGCGGCGGTATGACGGTGGTGGTGAAGGGGAATGACATCAGCATCGAGCAAGGCGGCAAGGAGATCCGGCAATGCAAATCATGATCGACCATGCCTGTCCTCTACCCGTCCTGGCTCTGAAGCCTGTCAGCGGATGACAAAAGTCAGCGCGTCATAGACATACCACAGCGGCGCGAGCAGAAACACCGCAATGGCAAGCGGCCGATACACATATTCGTGCCGTGCCATTTATCCTCTCTAATCCGGCTTTCGCACCGTTTGTGGGTATCCTAAGCTGTCAGCGTGCGGATTGCATCAGGAAAGATGGCTCGGCGTGGCGGAGTCGAGATCGGTGCCAACGACGACGTACGCAAGGGGGTGGTCGTGATAGACCCGAACTATGCGTTCGATGTCTTGGCGCGCGCGGGTTATCTGGTCGATCACCGGACGCTTGCCTATGCGAGGCAGGGCCAGTGCGCGGGCATGACAATTTTGATGGATGGAGTATCGGCGGGGGCGTCGAGCGGGCGCTTGGCAACAAGGTCTCGACCCGCCTCGAATATCGCTACAGCGACCTCGGCAGCCGCGCGAGCAAGTTCGATCGCCATCAGGTGGTTCTGGGTGTCGACTATTGTTTCTGACGGTGTCGGGGCCGTTCAGCACAGGCTGGGCTGCCCCGCGCCTCCTGGCCGCAAGTTGCGGCAGCGTTTGACGTGCCTGCCGCCAATGTCATGATCATGGGGAACAGAAGGTAAGCACATGATTTCCATCGCATCATCAGTATCGCCGGGTGGAGGCGCCGGGCCTGTGGGCGGAAGCATTGACGCATGAGCCAAGAGAGGGTCATCAAGTGCCGCGCGTTCGACGAGACCGCAGCCGGCGAGAGGGCCAGCCTCGCGCGCACGCCGACCAAGCGCGACATTCAGAACTTCGCGCTCCTTCCGGGTGACGTCACTCCGACGCATCGGGACGCTGACCATACCGCAACCGACCTGTTCCGCCGGGGCGAAGCGCGGGCCGCCTTCCTGGTCGGCGATGCGGCAAAACAGATCACCGGGACGATCATTCCGGTCGACAGCGGCCAGCAGCTGTTCGCATGACGGCGCGGTTCCTCCCCCCGGCGCTGTCAGCCGCCCTCCTTGCCCTTGGCTCCCCTGCGCAAGCCGCTCCAGGTGTGGACGTCCTGATTCGTGATATCGGCGAGCGCGATGAGGCCGGCGCGATCCTCGTCGATCTGCGCCTGCTTAACGAAGGCAGCGAGCCACAGACATTTCCGTTGCCTGATCGCATCGAGGCCCGGATCGAGCGCACGGGCCGGGCGCAAACGATCTGGCTGGAGCGGGCGGCGGGGCTGCCGAACGATCTGTCCATAGCGGCCGGCGGCTTTGAGCGGGCACGCTATCGTTTCACCGCGTCCGACAGCGAGACCCTCGACGGCGCCGCGCTTTCTATTCCCGCCTGGAGCACCGGGCAGACCACCCTTACCCTGCGGCCCGCGGCCCCGGCTCCCCATCTCGCCGAAGCGCGGCCGACACGGCAGGAGCTTGCCGCAGAGACGCCGCAAGCGGCGCCCCCGCCCTCGGATCGGACGGCGGGTAACGCGTTCCTCACCAATCTGTCCGCCTATGAACCCATTTATGCGGTCTATGGACCGGGCACCAACAGCGAGGCGCGCGTCCAGATCAGCTTCAAATATCAGCTGTTCGGCACCCGGCAGGCGGAAGGCCTGCCGCGTTCGTGGCGCGACGGTCTCCACTTCGCCTACACGCAGCGCATGTTCTGGGATCTGGGCGCGCGTTCCTCGCCCTTCCGCAACATCGACTATCAGCCCGAGCTTTTCTACCTGACGCCCTCAGTCACCCTTTCGAGCGGCGTGTCGTTCAGCGCCCAGGGCGGCATACGGCACGAGTCGAACGGGCGCGACGGCCCAGAGTCGCGCAGCATCAACAACATCTATATCGCGCCGATGACGGCGATTCCGCTCGGCGGAGGCTACCGGCTGTCGCTCGCGCCCCGCCTGTCTTTCTTCGTCGGCGACAAGTCCGACAATCCCGACATTCGCCGCTATCGCGGCAATACAGGGCTCTTTATGGAGGTCGGGGAGGATGAGGGACTGCGCCTCTCCACCTCCACCCGGTTCAACTTCGGCAGCGGCAAGGGCGCGATCAGCGCCGACATCTCCTATCCGCTGCCACGCCTGATCGGCGGAGGACCCGACTTCTACCTCTTCGGACAGAGCTTCGTCGGCTACGGCGAAAATCTGCTCGACTATGATCGCCGCATGACGCGGTTCAGAATCGGCGTGGCGCTCGTGCGATGACGGCCGCGGATTTCCGGATCGAGGAGACAGACAGCGGCACCGTCCTTCACGCCATCGGCGACTGGATCGCCCTGGCAATGGATGACCTGGCCGATCGCCTTGGCGGTACGCTGGGCGAGAACAGGGCGAAGCGCCTCGACGTTACCGCGCTCGATCGTGTCGATACGGCGGGCATGCTGATGCTCCTGCGCGCGGTGGAAGACGGGCATGACTTCGCTACGGCGGGACGGGATGATCTGAAGCGCCTGGCAGAGCTGGTACGTCCCGCGCTTGAGGAGGAGCATCCCTCCCCCGCTGTCAAACACGGTCTGTACGCCTATTTCGAGCGGTTCGGCCGCCAGGTCGTGGCGCTCGCGTCAGATGCCTACCAGATGCAGGTCTTTTCCGGGCATCTCCTTGCCGCCTCGGCCAGGACGCTCGTTCATCCCCACAGGCTACGGCTGACGCCGCTCGTCGCGATGATGCAGGATTCGGGCATCAACGCGCTGCCGATCGTGTTCATCATGACCTTCTTCATCGGTGCGGTGATCGCACTCGTCGGTACCAACCTTCTGTCGAGCCTGGGAGTCGAGGTGTTCACCGTGCAGCTCGTCGGCGTGGCCATCCTGCGCGAGTTCGGCGTGGTGATCACCGCCATCCTGCTCGCCGGCCGATCCGCGTCAGCCTTTGCCGCACAATTGGGCTCGATGCGGATGAACCAGGAAACAGACGCCATGCAGGTGATGAGCATCGACCGGTTCGACGCGCTCGTCGTCCCGCGCGTGCTGGCGGCGATCCTGATGATGCCGCTCATGACCTTCTTCGCCGACCTCGGCGGCATCCTGGGTGGCATGTTGGTCAGTTGGGCGACCATCGACATCCATCCCGTCTTCTTCGTCCAGCGCACGCTCGAGACGGTCAGCGTCAGCCATTTCTGGATCGGCATGAGCAAGGCGCCCTTCCTCGCGATCGTCATCGCGGCCGCCGGCTGCCGCCACGGCCTGATGGTCGGCGGCGATGTCCAGAGCCTCGGCCACCACGTCACATCGGCGGTCGTCCAGTCGATCTTCATGATCATCATGTTCGACGCGATCTTCGCGGTAATCTTCATGGTGCTCGACCTGTGAGTGGCGGGGTAGCCGATCATCCCCCGGTCCGCGTGCGGGGCCTGCGCACCGCGTTCGGCGAAAAGGTCATCCACGACGACCTCGATCTCGAAGTCCGGCGCGGCGAGATACTGGGTGTGGTCGGCGGCTCGGGCACCGGCAAGTCGGTGCTGCTCAACACGATCCTCGGCCTCAAGCGCCCGGATGGCGGGACTGTCGAAATCCTCGGCCGCAATATCGAGGAAGAAGACGCCCAGACATGGGTCGGCCGGCATGTGGGCGTCATGTTCCAGCAAGGCGCGCTCTTTTCCTTCCTCACGGTCCAGGAGAATGTCGAGGCGCCGCTGATCGAGCATGCCCGGCTGCCCGCCTGGCACGCGGCCGAGGTCGCCCGGCTCAAGATCCGTCTGGCCGGCCTGCCCGCGACGGCAGGCGCGCTCAGGCCCTCCGAGCTGTCGGGCGGAATGCGCAAGCGCGCAGGCGTCGCGCGGGCGCTGGCGCTCGATCCGGCGATCCTGTTCCTGGACGAACCCACCGCCGGTCTCGACCCGATCGGCGCAAGCGAGTTCGACGACCTCATCAGGACGCTGCGCGACGCGCTGGGCCTCACCGTCTTCATCATCACCCACGACCTCGACACGCTCTATGCCATTTGCGACCGCGTTGCCGTCCTCGCCGACCGGAAAGTGATCGCGACAGCCCCGGTCGCCGAGCTCGAACGATCGGATCATCCCTGGATCAGGAGCTATTTCCTGGGCCCGCGCGGCCGCGCGGCGCATGACGCCAAGAAAGACCGCTGATGGAACGCCATGCAAGCTACGCCCTCGTCGGCATCATCTCGACCGCTCTCCTGATCGCCGCGATCGTCTTTGTCGTCTGGCTCGGCGGCAGCCGCTTCGGCACGTCGGACGATCCCTACCGCATCATCTTCCATGGGCCGGTCCGCGGCCTCAGCGTCGGTGCCGAGGTCCAGTTCAACGGCATCAAGGTCGGCCAGATCGAGCGCATCCGCCTCGACGAACGCGATCCCAACCGGGTGGTGACGGATGTCATCCTCTCGCGCGGCACGCCGGTCCGGGTTGATTCCCTCGCATCGACCGAGTTGCAGGGCATTTCAGGCGTGTCGATCGTTCAGATCAGCGCTGGAACGCCGGGCAAGCCGCTTCTGCGCAAGACGAGCCGCGCGCGGCGTCCCGTCATCCAGAGCAAGCCTAACGCCCTCTCCTCGCTGCTCCAGGGTGGCGGCCAGGTCGTACAGAATGCCGGCGAGGCATTGCAGCGGGTGAACCGGCTTCTCTCCGACCGCAACATCGATGCCGTCGGCGCCATGGTGCAGGATCTGCGGCTGACCACCGGGGAGCTCGCCGCCAATCGCGCGATGTTCGCCAACGCGGCGAGCACACTCGTAAAGCTCGATCGCGCCGCGGACGATATTCAGGGTGCGGCGGCATCGGTGCGAACCATCGCCGAGGGCGACGGGCGCAATACGATCGCGGAGATCTCGGCCACGGCGCGGGAACTCAAGGCCGCCGTCGCTGAAGCCCGCATCACGATCGCCAATATCAACCGGCAAAGCGGCACCATCGGATCGACGACTCTGCCGGCAGTCAACGCAACCATGCAGAGTTTGCAGGAGACGGTGGAGTCGCTTGACGGCCTCATTCGCGAGATCCGCCAGAATCCGCGGCGGGCGCTCGGCAAGGACAGCGGCAGAGAACTGGAGCTATCCCAATGAAATACATGCACGCCATCCGCCTGTCCGTCTTGCCGGCATTGCTGATCCCGCTTGCGGCCTGCGGCGCCATGCTTGGCGGGGGCAAACCCGACAATCTGTTTCGCTTCGGCGTCCCCGATCGGGAAGCCGCGCCGAGCGCGGCCGTTCCGATCGAGCAGAAGCCAGTCTCGCTTGCCCGGATACGGTTCGCGCCCGAGATCGAGGGGGACCGCATCCTCACCGCGCGCGCAGGCAGCGTCCTTTATATCAAGGACGCGCGCTGGGCCGCGCCTGCGCCCGATCTCTTCACCCAGGCGATGATACGCCGGTTCGCCGAGCGCGCCGCCGCGATCCGACTGACACCGCCGCGCGAGCGCCCGGGCAACGGCCTTTTGCTTCGCCTTCGCGTGGATCGGTTCGAAGCCCGCTATGTGCCGGACGCGGCGAAGGATGCTCCACCCGTCATTCTGCTGTCCGGCACGGCCGAACTGGCCGACCTCCAATCCCGCCGAACCGTCGCATCGCGACGCTTTGCGGTCGAGGAGCCCGCTTCGGCCAACGGCAAGACGGCCATCGTGGCGGCGTTCGACAGCGCCGTCTCGCGCTGCACGGTCGATGTCGTCGACTGGACGGCCGAGGTGGTCGCCAGGACATCCGGCCTCCAGGCCATGGAAGAAACGGAATGAACGTCATTGAGCGCCCCAGGGTCGTCATCGTCGGGGCGGGCTTCGGCGGGATGGCTGCGGCGCGCGCCCTCAAGGGCGCCGACGTGGAGGTCATATTGGTCGATCGGACCAACCATCATCTGTTCCAGCCGCTTCTCTACCAGGTAGCGACCGCGGCGCTTTCTCCGGCCGATATCGCCACCGCCAGCCGCATGCTGCTACGCGGTCAACGTAACGCGACCGTGCTGATGGCCGAGGTGGCGGACGTCGATCCTGACCGCCGGCTCGTTCGTTTCGCGGACGGACGAACCCTCCCCTATGACTATCTCGTCATTGCAACCGGTGCCGGTTACAGCTTTTTCGGGCATGACGAATGGGCACGACATGCCCGCGTGTTGAAGTCGATCGACGACGCGCTCACGATCCGCGCGCGGTTACTCGCCGCTTTCGAGCGCGCTGAACAGGTAAACGACAGGGATGCAGCACGGCGCCTCCTGACGTTCGTGGTCGTCGGCGGCGGTCCGACCGGGGTCGAGCTTGCCGGAACGATCGCCGAACTGGCGCGCACGACACTCGCCCGCGATTTTAGGCATATCGATCCGCGCTCCGCGCGCATCATCCTGTGCGAGGCGGGACCGCGGGTGCTCGGCGCATTCCCTGAAAAGCTCTCAGCCTATGCGGGAAAGGCGCTCGCCGCGCTCGGCGTTGACGTAAGGATCGGCAAACCCGTTGAGAAGATCGATGGTGAAGGGATTGTGGTCGGCGGTGAACAAATCCGCGCCGAAACCGTCCTCTGGTGCGCGGGCATGCAGGCGCGGCCCGCCGCTCGCTGGCTGGGTGCCGAGGCCACGCAAAATGGCGCGGTGAAGGTCGACGCCGCCTGCTCGGTTCCCGGGCGGCCAGAGATATTCGTGATCGGGGACTCGGCCAGTTTCAACAACGGCCTCAAACGTCCCCTGCCGGGCCTCGCGCCGGTTGCCAAGCAGCAGGGCCGCTATGTCGGCCGTCGGATCAAGGCCCGCATTAAAGGACGCGCGGAGGATCGGCCATTCCGTTACCATGATTATGGGACCATGGCGGTGATCGGCCGCTCGCGGGCGGTCGCGCATCTCGGGCGCATGCAACTCACCGGCTTTGTCGCCTGGTCGCTGGTCCATCTGATGTTGCTTGTCGATTTCCGGAGCCGGCTCATGGTCTATGCCAACTGGTCATGGGCCTGGTTCACCTACGGCCGCGGGGCCCGCCTCCTGACGGGCGACACCGCGCCGCCAGAAAGGGAAGCGCCACAATCGAAGCAGGATTCCCCCGCCGCAGGCGAACCTGAGATTGCCAAACCATTATCGGCCGCTAAAAAGACGTGATGACGAGTTTTTCCATGCAACGGTTTCAAACACACGATGGCCTTACTTTGGTCGGCGACGTGGGCGGCCCGTCGAATGCCCCGGCGGTTGTTCTGCTCCACGGAGGTGGCCAGACCCGTCATTCGTGGGCGGGAGCGATGCGACGCCTGGTCGAGCGCGGATATTTCGTCGTTAATTATGATGCCCGTGGTCATGGCGATAGCGACTGGTCTTCTGATGGGGATTATTCGCTTGCCTCTTTAGGATCTGATCTGCGCACAGTCCTCTCGGCCATCGCCGGGCCGGTTGCGCTCGTCGGCGCCTCCATGGGAGGAATGACGAGCTTCCATGCGATCGGCAGTGCCGATCATCCCATTGCCGATGCCCTGGTGATGGTTGACATTGCTCTCCGCCCGGCCTCTGCCGGTGTGCAGAAAATCCAGCGGTTCATGTCCGGGCATAATGGTGGGTTCGCGACCCTCGCCGAGGCCGCGGATGCGGTCGCCGCCTATAATCCCGATCGTCCCCGTCCTTCCGATCCTTCCGGCCTGCTGAGGAATTTGCGGCTGCGAGAGGATGGCCGCCTGTACTGGCACTGGGATCCTCGCCTGATGGACCAGCGCCCGATGCCCGAACCACCGACTTCCACAAGCGAACTGGAGCAGGTAAGTGATCGCGTGACCGTGCCTACGCTGCTGGTCAGGGGCGGCCAAAGCGATATCGTGGACGATGAAAGTGTCGCGGAAATGCGGAGACTGGTCCCGCAGACCGAAGTTTTCGAAGTCCCGGGAGCCGGGCACATGGTGGCGGGCGATCGAAATGACGCATTCAATGAAGGTGTCCTCGCATTCCTGGACCGTCATCACCCGGTCGGAGGAACAGCCTGGAAATCTAGATAGGGGTTGGTTCCCGTGTGAACGAATCCTTCGGCGCGGCGCCGGGCAATGCCATGGCCCGGATGAAGACGTCCCAGCGTCCGGCAAAATAGTCAGCGGGGTTCAGGCCGTCGAAGATATCGCCCCGGTAGCTGCGCATGCGCTGGGCGCTGCCGTTGATCAGATCGACCAGCACAGACAGTATCGGCGCCGAAGCGCCGGGACGAAGCTGCCCTAGGGCCTGCGCTTCGCGGATCAGGCTTATTCTTCCAGCCAGGCGTTCAACTCAGCCAGATCGCGGAAGCTGGGCATCGGTTGCCACAATCGGCGCCGAGCGTCCTGGACGTTCTTCTCGACCTGACCCTTCCCCCAGCCAGAAGCCGGATTGCAGAAATCGGTCTCGAACAGATAGTGGCTGGCCATGGCGGCAAACCTCGCGTTGACCTGCCGCGCCTTCCCGGTCCCGATCTTGTCGACAGCGGTCCTCATGTTGTCGAAGATCCCACGTTGAGGCACGCCGCCCAGCACTCGGAATGACCGGACTTCCTGTTCTCACTTTCAATGCTGTCTATGCCGTTGGTTCGGCTCCCGCTTTGGGAATTGCATTACGAGAAAGAATGATAATCGTACAGCGTATTTATGAATGCCCATCTTATCATTTTACAAAAATTCTACACCTGCCTGGCTCATCCAAGTAAAGATTTCCGCATTTTGACATTGGCGTCGACATTTAATCAATTGGTGGCTTGTCTACGAAGTTTCCCCAAGCGGACAGTAAGCGCCGACGCATATCAAGGAATGTCGTCCGGCGATACGCGCGCTGCACCTTGTCGGGGATGGTGTGCGCAAGCGCGGCTTCGGCGACCGTGTCAGGGATCGAAGGCATCGTCTCTGCGGCCCAGTCCGTAAAGCTGGAACGAAAGCCATGCGGAACAAAAGACAGGCGCATATCGCGCATAATCTTGCTGATCGTCATATCGGAGATCATGTCGCCCTTTGTGTTCGGGAAGATGACGCCATCGTCGTCGCTGCTGCGGAGAAGCGCTGCACGCTCGAGGATGGCGAGAGCGCCTTCATTCAGCGTCACCGTATGGGCGACGCGCGACTTCATCAGTTCCGCGGGCCGGTTCCAGAGCTTCTCCTTCAGGTCGATGTGGCTCCAGCGCGCTGATCGCACCTCGCCACTACGCGCGGCAGTATAAACCAGAAAGAGAAGCGCGAGGCGCCCGATCGTCTCCGGCTTGTCACGGACTCTGGCGATGAAAGCGGGAACTTCCTTGTAGGGCATTGACGGAAAGTTGCCTGCCGCCGGTTGCTTGGCGAGGAGCAGTGAGACAGCGCGCACCGGCGCCTCTCCTGCCCGCCAGCCTTCTCCGTGCGCGAAGTTGAGGACCATGCCGATACGCACGCGCACCTTGCGCGCCATATCGGGTTTGCTGTGCCAGATGGGCGCAACCGCGTCACGGATTTGGGGCGCATCGATCCGGTCTACAGAGAGATGGCCAATCGTCGGGAAGACGTGGGTCTCGAGCGAGGCCAGGAACATCTTCTCGTGCTTCTCGGTCCAGCCTTTCTTCATCTCGGCATGGCAGGCCTTGGCCGCTTCCTTGAAGCTCGGGATGCGCCGCCGGGCCGAGTCTCTGACCGCCACTGGATCGAGTCCCTTCTTGGCCGCCTTGCGCAACTCGGTCGCTTTTTCGCGCGCTTCGGCCAGGCTAAGGTCACGAAATGAACCGAGCCCGACATCACGCCTGCGACCGTCGACCTGCACGCGCAGCAGCCAGGAGCGCGAGCCGGACTTTTGGACCATCAGATACAGATCGTCCCCGTCGGCGTGCCGACCGGGCTTGGCGTTTTTTGCTGAGACGGCGGTTAGATTCCCCATCAGCCTTAAAACCTCACTCGCAGAGCGTTCCGCTTCCCTCACTTCTTCCCTCATTTCGACTTTTGGGAAGCGACCCATCAGCCATTTTTCTCTACCCTCATTCTTTCCCTCATCGTGCGCCGATTGAAAGTGAATGTCAACGGTCGAGGGCGGTCAGTGGCGAACGCAACATACTTGAAAACATTGACTTTCCGGTCACCAGCGAAGGCCGGCGAAAGGCAATTCGATTTTGGCTCGGGCCTCCAAAATCCTGTCTGGCGATGCGTGCCGACATTTGAAAAAACCGCTGATTTCCGTTAGTTTATGGGCATTCATTGATTGTCAGCGGATGCCCCTGTTTGCTTGCAATTGCGGATGATGGGGGCCTAATTTTGGGGCCCCACTGGGCCCCAGCTGAATCGAGGCCCCCAATGGCGCTAACCGATACCGCTATCTGAAATGCCAAGCCCGCGGACAAGCCTTACAAGATCGCTGACTCCCAAGGTTTGTATTTGCTCGTCAACCCGAGGGGCAGCAAGCTGTGGCGAATCAAATACCGCATGAGCGGCGTGGAGCGGAAAGCGGCCCGTAGGCAACTGGCTCATGCTGTCGATCCCAATGTCGCCAAGCGGCAAGCCCGCATCGAAGCGAGCATTCGGGCCAGCAACAGTTTCGCCACCGTGGCCGAGGAATTCATAGAGAAGAAAGCGCATGAGGGACTGGCAGAGCCAACGCTGGAGAAGATGCGCCGGTTTGTCAAACTGCTCGGGACAGACTTTGGAAAGTGCCCTGTCACCGATATCACGCCTCAGGAACTTCTTCATGAACTGCAAAAGCATGAACGGCGCGGCCGCTTGGAAACCGCCAATCTCCTGCGATCCTTTGCCAGCCGTGTTTTTCGCTTTGCGGTCGCAACGGCGCGTGCCGAACGTGATCCGGCGCAACTTCTGATCGGCGCATTGACCACGCCGAGGGTCAAGCACTTCACCGCCATCATCGACCCCATCGAGTTCGGTGCCCTGAGAGGGAATTTGCGGGTTCCGTTCCCACATTTTCAGCGAGATCACGAACCCACGATCATTCCCACATTCTACGCCAAATTCTGGCAGACCGATCATGAACATCGTACAAGACAAATCGTTGATTTTACAGTGTAGTTAGGAACGCCCCGGCATCGCCCGGGACAAAAATTCTACACGTAGGGATCACCAAGCAATTTCAATCAATTGCACGGCAGCTTTCCGATACAATCTGATCCCCGCCCTGCGCGCATAAACGCCCGCTCCGGTATTCCGGGGCGAGCGTTTGTTTGCATGAAGGACGCTATGGGATGACAGCGGTCTGGAATCAGCCGATTCCAGCAAGGATGTCGGCCGCTTCGGGGCGGTCGAGCCAGTCGGGGCTGACCTTGAGCCACTGGACCACGCGGCCGGGGCCGACCAGCAGCGCGGCTGGCTGTGGCAATTCCCAGCTGCCCGTGCCGGTGACTTCGCCGATCCAGCCCTCGGGCGGCGGTGAAGGCCGGTCGTCGGGCACGAAGCTGATCCCCAATGCCCGCGCCAGCCTATTGTCGGGGTCGGTCGCGACGGCGAAGGGAAGGCCATGGCGGACCTTGATCTCCCGCAGGCGATCAGGCCGCTGGGGGCTGAGGGCGACCAGCGGAATACCCCTGTCGCGCAGCGCCGGATAAAGCGCCTCGGCATAATAGGGCAGCGCGAGGTTGCAGGCCGGGCACCCGGCAAAGCGGAAGAAGATCAACAGCGCCGGGCCGTCGGCGGTCAGTGCGTCGAGGGTCAGCGTGCCCCCTTCGACATCGGCAAGGTCCAGCGGCAGCAGGATGTCGCCCGGCTGGGCCACGGCCGCCGCATCGAAGCGGTCGACCAGGATCTGGCGCTGGCGGGCATTGCCCGCAAGCTGCGCCGGGGGCCAGTTGCGCTCCCGCTCCGCCTGCAGCGTCGCATAACGTGCCTTGAGGGTATCAATCGCGATTGTCGCCATGGTCTTCTCCTTCCCGCAACACACGCCAGTCTTGGCGACGGAGGGGGGTGCGCGCCAATGAGAGTTACGGGAAGGAGGACGATAAATGCTTATGGATGCGGGGTTTCAGGCGGCGTTGCGCCGTTCCGCGACAGCCGCGCGCGCGTTGGCGGGGATCGTCAGGCCCAGATGGCCGCGCAGCGTGTCCGCCGCATAGTCCCGGCGGAAGAGGCCACGCTCCTGCAGGATCGGCACCACTTCGGCAACGAAACGGGCGAACTGGCCGGGATGGCCGAGATGGACGTTAAGCCCGTCGAGCGCGCGCCCTTCGAACCAGCGCGCGATCTCGTTCGCGACGGTCTCGGGCGAACCGACGAACGGGCTGCCCCGCCCCGCCCGCTGCCGTTCCACCGTCTGGCGCAGGGTCAGCCCCTCCGCGACGGCAAGGTCGGTGATCTTCTTCGCCTGGGTGTAGAAGCTGTTCCGGGCATATTCGAGCGCCTCGACCGGGAAGGGCGCATCCACGTCATAACGGCGGAAGTCGTGCCAGCCGAAGGCGCGGCCGAATTCGGCAAGCGCCTGTTCGAAGCTCTGGTCGGCGCGGCGATAATGCTGCTCGATCTCCTTCGCCTGCGCGTCGGTATCGCCGACATAGACGAAAAAGCCGGGCAGAATGACGATCTGGTCCGGATCGCGGCCAAGGCGCGCGGCGCGGCCCTTGAGGTCGGCATAGAAGGCCTGCCCCTGCTCGATCGTCGCGGCATGGGTGAAGATGGCGTCGGCGATGGTCGCGCCCAGATCCCTGCCCTGGTCGCTATCCCCCGCCTGGAAGATGACCGGCTCCCCCTGGGGCGAGCGCTGGATGTTGAGCGGCCCCGCGACCGAGAAGAATTCGCCCCGATGGTCCAGCCTGTGCAGCTTTTCCGGGTCGAGAAACTGGCCGTTGGCGCGATCGCGCACCAGCGCGCCGTCCTCATAGGAACGCCACAGGCCGCGCGCCACATCCAGGAATTCCTCGGCACGGCGATAGCGCGTGTCATAGTCGAAATGCTCTTCCTGGCTGAAATTGCCCGCCGTCCCGGCATCTCCGCTGGTGACGACATTCCACCCCGCACGCCCCCGGCTGATGAGATCGAGCGAGGCCAGGCGGCGCGCCAGGTTGAAGGGGTCATTATAGGAGGTGGTCAGCGTGCCCACGAGGCCGATATGCTTCGTCGCCACGGCGAGCGCGGAGAGCAGCGTCAACGGCTCCAGCCGGTTGAGATAATGCGGCGGCGAATGGGCGGTGATGAACTGGCTGTCGACAATGAAGACCAGATCGAACTTCGCCGCTTCCGCCTGCCGGACGACTTCTATGTACCAGTCGATATCGACGCTGGCATCGACCGGAATGTCGGTATCCAGCCAGCGGTTGCTGTCGCCGGGGCCGCCGACGCCGGTCGGTACAAGGCCCAGTTTCAGTTGGCGTTTGGTCATGATGACTTGTCCTGTTGAAGCAATGGTGCCCGCCGGTCAGGCGTCGAAACCGGGCGCCTGCCGCTGCGCCTTGCGCAATGCCGCTTCCCAGACGAGATCGGCATGGGAACGCGGGCCTTCCACCGGCTGGCGAATGCGCTGCATCTGCCGCCGCACCTCTTCCTGCGCGGCCTCCGGCGCGATCAGCACATGGTCGCGGCCGATGCTGAGGGTGCGTACCTGCGCGGTGCATGCCGCTTCAAGCTGGTAGATGCCGCTCCACGCCTCGCCGGGCGATGCGCCCAGCGCCAGCGTGCCATGGTTGCGCAGCAGCATGACCTTGGTATCGCCAAGGTCGGCGACCAGCCGTTCCCGCTCGTCAAGGTTGAGGGCGACGCCTTCATAGTCATGATAGGACAAGCGCGGGATCAGCGCGAGCGCCCGCTGGTTGAGCGGCAACAACCCTTCCGCATGGGCGGAGACCGCCATGCCGTCAGCACTGTGGAAATGCGCGATGAAATGGGCGTCATCCCTTGCCCCGTGGATCGCGGAATGGATCACATAGCCGGCATAGTTGATGCCATAGTCGCTTTCCCCGATCACATTGCCGTCAAGGTCGACCTTGACCAGGCTGGACGCGGTGATCTCATCGAACATCAGGCCGAAAGGATTGATGAGGAAATGATGCTCCGGCCCCGGCACGCGGGCGGAAATATGGGTATAGATGAAATCGTCCCAGCCATAGAGCGCCGACAGCCGGTAGAAGGCGGCAAGATCGACGCGCACCTTCCATTCGGCTTCGCTGATGCCGGCCTCGCGAAAACGGTCATCCTTCAAGACAGTAGCCATGCTGATCCTCCTTCAGTCGGAAAGTGTAGGAAAGTGGCGAAGCGCCGCCCAATGAGGATTTCTCAATCCGGTGCCGGCAGCGCTCATGCCGGGAAGACGCCCGCGTCCACGATGGAGGCGACATCGACATGCGCGGGCAGCTCGCCATCGGCATAGAAGCGGTCGACGATCCGTTGCAACGGGCGCACCACCGCCGCATCGGGCGGCACGAGCAACGCATTCTGCCGCGCCACCACCAGCGCCGCCAGCTTCGGATCGACCTTCGTCTGCTCGGCGAAGATGCGGGTATAGGCGGCGGGATTGGCCTGCGACCACATGCTGGCCCGTTTCAACCGCCCCAGCGCGTCGCGCAGCGCATCGCGCTTGGCCGGATCGTCCAGCGCGGCCTGCGATGCCGCGATCAGGGTGAGGCCGGTGTTGATCCCCTCCCCGTCACGCAGCACGCGCGCGCCGCGCTGTTCGGCGGCGATCTGGTAGATGCCGAACGTCGCCCACGCCTCTATCCGTCCCGCGGCAAAGGCGGCGGCGGCATCATTGGGCAGCATGAACCCGATATCGACCTTGCGCCGGTCGAGCTTCGCTTCCTTGAGGGCTTCCAGCAACAGATAATGGGAAATGCTGCCCCGCGCGCTGGAGACGATGACGCGATGACCGGCCAGCGCGCCGACCGACCGGATCGGCGAGCCCGGTGGCACGATGATGCCGATGTCCCGGGCGGACGACAGCGCGCCGGCGACGATCTTCAGCGGCACCCCGGCCGATGCCGCCAGCACGACCGGCAGGTCGCCGGCCGGCGCGGTATCGACAGCCCCGGCGTTCAGCGCCTCCAGCAGCGGCGCGGCACCCACGAAATTGGCCCATTCGATGTCATAGGGCAGGTTGCCGAGCACCCCCGCGGCGGCCGCCTTGGACTGGAACAGATGCACCTGATCCCCCAGGACCAGCTTCGTCCGCCCCCCTTTCCCGGCCCCGCCGCATGCGGAAAGGCCCAGTGTGGAAAAGCCCAGTGCCGTAACGCCGGCCAGGAAGGCCCGGCGATCAGAGAGAAAACGCGATGCGTCCATAATAATATCCGCCTGCCGGGTTGAAGGGCGACGGGCCATAATAGCCCTGCCCTGTCTGGGGATTGCCCGGTCCGTTGGTTTCGGGCCTGACGTCGAAGAGATTTGTAGCGCCGACCGAAAGGGTCGCGAAATGCGTGACCCTGGCGCTGATGCTCGCGTCGGTGATGATCTTGGCACCGAAATAGCGGTCGTCGCCCGCCGCGGTGCGCTGGGTATATTTCCCGTAGCGGGTGGCCGTGACGCTGAGGCCGAAGATGCCCCTGCTCCAGTTCAGCGTGCCCACCAGCTTGCTATGGGGCTGCAGCACCTCCAGTTCGCCGATCTTGTCGCCACCGAAGAAGACCGAACCGGCGCCAAGCAGGGAATTCCCGTTCGCATCGAAAAGTTGCGCGGGCGTATCGATGACGTCCGTGACCTTCGTCTTCGAATAGTTGAAGGCCAGCGTCGCCCCCAGCTTGCCAAGATCGCCAAGGCCGGTGGAATAATCGGCGACCAGATCGAACCCCTTGGTCGTCGTGTCGGCCGCGTTGATGAAATATTCCGCCTGTTCGATGTCCGAAAGGCCATTGGCGGCGAGGATCGCGGAAATGCCGGTGCCGAACAGGCGGCCGGTCCGCTCGATGCGGTTCTTGATCCGGATATAATAGCCATCGAAGGTGATCGACAGCGAAGGCGCCGGCGTGAAGACAAGGCCCAGGCCCGCATTCCACGTCTTTTCCGCCTTCAGCGGCCGTGCGCCCAGCAACTGGCCCACCGTCGAGTCCGCCGTCACCAGCTTGGCGACGGTCGGGCGCAATTCGGTCTGGCCGGTTTCGGGATTGAAGAAGGACGATGTGCGCCCGTCCGTCTGGGCATAGCCGATCTGTGTCAGCGAGGGGGCGCGGAAGCCGGTGCCCACCGTGCCGCGAATGGCGACGACGGGGCTGAACTCATAGCGGCTGTTGAGCTTGAGCCCGACCGGGCTGCCGGAACCGTCGCTATAATGTTCGGCGCGGATCGCGGCGCCGATATACCAGGCATCGACCGGATAGATGCCAAGGTCGATATAGCCGGCATAGACCTTCCGGCTGATGTCGGCCTCGTCCTCCGGCGAAAGGACGATGGCCCCCTGGACCACGGGCGAGGCGATGCGGCCCACATTCCAGTCATATTGCTGGTCGCCCGGCTGGAAGGTGTAGGTCGCCGGTTCATAGGCCAAAGGATCGCCGGCAAAGGTGCGGAAGCGGTCAAGCCGATATTCGCCACCGACGGAAACCTGCAGCGGCCGCGCAAGGCCGATGTCGAACTCCCGGGTCAGGTCGGCATTATGCGTCCATTGCCGGAATTCGAAATTGGCAAGATTGGGCCAGTAGGTCGGGCTGTCCGGCCCCAGGGACGGGCGAATGGACAGCTTGGAATATTGATGGCTGTAGTTGCGGCCAAAGGACGAGCTGATGTCATAGTCCCAGCCCCACAGCGCGCCCTTCAGGCCGCCGACGATCTGGAAATCATTCTCTTCGATATTGTTGAGCGGATAATAGCCGTCCGGGAAAAGCGCCGTGAAATTGGCCGTGCTGTTCGGCCGGCGGAAATTATTGCCGATCTGGCCATCGCGCTCGCCATAGGTGCCGAAGGAATAGAGGGTGACATTCTCCGTCACCGGCAGCTGGGCATTATAGGCAAGGTTGAAGGCCTTGATCTGCGGGTCGCCATTATGCGCGCCGTCGCGGTTCCATTGCGCATTGCGGGCATCGGCGGCGGCGCTGTTGGCCAGAACCTGATCGCGGGTCAGGCCGCTGGTCGCGACGACCTGATCGATGGTCCGGCCAGCGGGCAGGCCGTAGAGATTGGTGTCGGTCGCCAGCAGGTTCCACCAGGCGCCGCCGCGCTTGCGGATGTCGCCGCTCAAGGTCAGGAAACCGCCATCGCCGATCCGGGTGCCATAGCGCAGCGTGCCCTTCCAGCTGTCCGGCCTGCCATTGGCGTCGTAGAGCGTGCCATAGGTGAAATCGCCGCTCAGCCCCTCCTTCTCCGCAAGCTGGATGTTGATGACGCCGGCGATCGCATCCGTGCCATATTGGGCGGCGGCGGAATCCTTGAGCACTTCGATCCGGTCGATCGCGCTGGTCGGGATGAGATCGATGTCGACCGGGTTCGACCCCGAGGTGTCGGCCGTGCTGTTGTTGAGGAAGGCGCCGTTATGCCGGCGCTTTCCGTTCACCAGCACCAGCGTATAAGCCGGCGCCAGACCGCGATTGGTGACGGGGCGGCCGATGGAGAACACACCCGCATGGGTGGCGCCGAAATTGAGCGAGGGCAGCAGCTTCGACAGCGCCTCGCCGAATTCGGCCGAGCCGGTCGCCTGCAATTTTTCAGCGCTCACCACATCGATCGGTGCCGGGCTCTGCGCAACGGTGCGGGGCGCGCCGCGCACGCCGGTCACGATGACCGTGCCGGTGTCAGCGGCATTGTCCACGACGGCATCCGCCGGCGTGGCAATGGTCTGGGCAGCAAGAGGAGCGCCGCCCAGAAGCAGGCCGATGGTCGCCGAAGATGCCAGATACAGATAAGAATATTTCATTATTATCATTTCCCCAATCATTATGGGGACCGTCTATGTATCTACAGATCGCATGAATAATGACTTTGCCATCCGATCTATGATTTAAACTGAATTTTAGATCATCTATCATCGTGCAAAGATATTGTTTACCGGCTCTTGCCGAAGCTCGCGTCAAAAGCCTGGGTTACGTCCCGATCGCCTTCGATCAGGCCGGCATTGCGAAAACGCACAGTGATGTCCTGCTCATGGGCGATCACCTTGGCGTCGATCGGCTGCGAAATGCGATTGTTGCGGTCGAAGCTGGCGCGGGCGATGTCGAGCGGGAGGCCGGTTTCCTTGGCCAGCACCTGCGCAAACGCATCGGGATGCGCCCGTGCCCAGGCGACGGCTTTCGCCTCCCGCTGCAGGAAATCCGCCAGCAGGGCGCGCTTGGGCGCAATGGCATCGGCATGGGCGATATCGATATAGAGCGGCAGGCCATAATCCCTGGCATCGGCCACGGCGCGCGCGCCTTCCTTGATCGCGACATTGGTATAGGGCGTCCAGGTCGCCCATGCGTCGATCGCCCCGCTGTCGAACGCCGCCTTGGCGTCGCCCGGCGGCAGGAAGGTGACGTGGATCTTATCCGCCGGGATCTTCGCGCGTTCGAGGGCCTGGAGCAGCAGGTGATGGCCGATCGACCCGCGCGTGGTGGCGATCGACTTGCCGACCAGATCCTGCGCCGACCGGATGGGCGAGTCGCTCTTCACCAGCACGGCCAGCGCTTCGGCGGCCTGTTTCACAGGCGCCTGCACCGCGATCGCCTTGACCGGGCTGCCACTCTGATAGGCGAAGATGAAGGGCGCGTCGGCGGCAAGGCCAAGGTCGGCCGCACCGCTGCCGACAGCTTCGAGCAGCGGCTGGGCGGACGGGAATTCCGACCATTCGACCGTATAGGGCGCGCCGTCCAGCGCGCCCGACGCGATCATCATGGACTTGACCTGCCCCTTCTGGTTGGCGACGCGCAGGACATTCTCGTCCCCCCTGGCAAAGCGCGTGGCGGCGAGCGCGAGGCCCGCCACCACGACAACCGCCACGCCGATGACGGCGACTTTCACTTTCGCCATGTCAGCCTGCGAGCGCCAGCCCGGCCTGTTCGCGCTCGGCCACCTTGCGGCGGACGACCGGGAGCAGTTCGCGCCCATAGAGGATGCTGTCGCCCAGCGGATCGAAGCCCCGGATCAGGAAATGATCGATGCCGATGTCGTAATAATCCAGCATCGCGTCGGCGACCTGCTCCGGCGTGCCGACCAGGCCCGTGCTGTTGCCCGCCGCGCCCGTCAGTGCGGCGACGCCTGTCCACAGGCGCGTGTCGCGCCGGTTGCTGCTGGCGGTATCCAGCAGCCGCAGCGATCCGGCATTGGGCGGGCGGTGGCCCGCGATCGGCAAGCCGGCGGCGACGCGGTTCTCGCGCACCTGTTCCTCGATCTCCGCCGCGCGCTTCCACGCGGCTTCCTCGGTATCGGCGATCACCGGACGCAGCGAGAGCGAGAAGCCCGGATCGCGGCCATGGCGGGCGGCCGAGCGGCGCACCTGGCGCACCGTGTCGGCAACCGCCTCCAGCGTCTCGCCCCAGAGCGCGTAGACATCGGCATGGCGCCCGGCGACCTCGATCGCTTCTTCCGACGAGCCGCCGAAGAACACCGGCAGGTTGTCCGGCTTGATCGCGCTGAACGCCTGTTTCACGTCGTAGAAGCGGCCCTGATGGTCGAAGGGCTGCGCCTCGGTCCATTCCTGCCGCAGGATGGTGAGATATTCGTCCGTCCGGGCATAGCGCTCCGCCTTCACGGTCTTCGTATCGCCATCCCGCGCCATTTCCTCGTCCGCGCCGCCGGTGATGATGTGGACCGCGACACGGCCTCTCGAAAGCTGGTCCAGCGTCGCCAGCTGGCGTGCCGCCACCGTGGGCTGGGTAAAGCCCGGCCGGTGCGCGACGAGGAACCCCAGCGTCGTGGTGATCGCCGTCGCATATGCCGCGACGATCTGGCTTTCCGGGCTGTTGGAACCGAAGGGGATGAGCACGCGGTCGAAACCGCCCGCTTCCTGCGCCCTGGCCGCCGCCTCGACATAATCCCGGTCGAGCACGCGGCTGCGCACCGCCGCGTCCGTTTCCGACCCGTTGTTGAAACCGATATAGCCGATGAACTTCACACTCATGGGAACCTCCAGAAAAATCAGATGACGAAGAAGCCGTGCGTGCCGTCGCGCGCGAGCTGGTCGACAAGGCCATATTCCCAGTCGAGATAGGCCTGCATCTTCGCGGCCTGGTTGTCGGTGCCCTCATAGGGCCGCTTGTAGCGCCCTTCGCGGGTACGCGGGGCCGGCGCGCCGTCCGGGCCGGTCTCCAGCGTGACGGCCGACCAGTCGGCGTCGAGGACATAGACCTCCCAACCCAGCTGGGCGAGCCAGGAGGCGGTCATGTCCGCGCGCGGGCCGATGTCGTCGGCAACGACGATCCGGGCCCCGCGCACCGGCGCATTATGGTCGGTTTCCTGGACGAGCTGGCCGCCCTGCGCGTTACGGAAGCCCGGCAGATGGCCGCGTTCATAATCGCCCGGCTGACGCACGTCGTAGAGATAGAGGGTGCGGCGCGCGTCCGCCTTCAGGTGATCGAGGTCAGCCCAGCCGATCCACTTGACGCCGGCACGATAGGCGACGTCGCGGGCATGGGCGCGCGCGTCCTCCACGCCTTCGCGATCCACCTCCGGCGCGACACGCAACTGGCCGGTCTCCAGCTCCTGTCCGGCCAGCGTCCAGCCGATCGTACCGTTGCGCAGCGCGTAGATCCTGTTGGGCAGCCCCGCATTGACCAGCGACTGGGTGCCGATGATCGATCGGGTGCGGCCGGCGCAGTTGACGATGATGGTCGTGTCGGGATCGGGCGCGATGGCCCGCGCGCGCAACACCAGCTCCGCACCGGGGACGCTGGTGCCGGTCGGGATGCTCATCGTGTTATATTCGTCGTAGCGGCGCGCATCGAGGATGGCGATATCGGCCTTTTCGCGGATCAGCGCCTGCACCTCCTCGGCCGCCAGCGAGGGCGTGTGGCGGCGATGCTCGACCAGCTCGCCAAAGGCCTTGGAGTAGCTGTTGACGTCCTCGAACAGCTCGTAGCCCGCCTCGCGCCAACCACCAAGGCCGCCCTCCAGCTCGCGGACATCGGTATAGCCCAGCCCCTGGAGGCGGACGGCCGCCTTATGCGCCAGTCCCTCGCCATCGTCATAGACGACGATCGGGGTATCGCGCCGCGGGATGCGCCAGCGCGCCTCATCGTCGATGCGCCGGAGCGGGATCTGCGCGGCGAAGAGCGGATGGCCCTGCGCGAAATCATGTTCCTCGCGCACATCGATGAGGGCGATCTCATCACGGGCGAGGAGCGCCGTGCGGATGTCCGCGGGCGTGGCGGTCTGCGTGCGGTCGAGCGTGTCTGTCGTCATTTGGATCGGTCCCAGAGGTTGGGGATGACGCTGTTGGCGTATCCGGAAATGAAGGTCTTGGGCGTCCCGTCGGGCGCATAGGTCGCGCGTTCGACCGCCCCGATATTGGCGCCATAGACATGGATGGAGACGGACGGCGCATCATCGCGGCCATTGGCGACGCGGTGGATGTCGCCGATGCGCGGGGAGACGGCATCGACCTCGCCCTCGCGCAGGAAGCCGGTGCCTGCCGTGACGAGGGCGCCGCCGCCGATGCGCCGGAAGCGCTCCACCTTCTCGACGCCGCGCAACACGCCGACAAGGCCCCAGACACCATGGTCGTGGATCGGGGTCGACTGACCCGGCCCCCAGACGAAGCTGACGACGCTGAAGCGTTCGCGGCTGTCGCAATGGAGCAGATATTGCTGGTAGCGGTCGGGATGCGGGCGGGCGAAGGCTTCGGGCAGCCAGTCGTCCGTAGCGATCAGGCCGGCGAGCAGCGCGCGGCCGCTTTCCAGGATCGTCTTTTCATCGCGGGTTGCCGCAAGCAGATCGGCAAGGGCGGTGACGAAGCCGCGCAGGCGGCCAATATCGATATCAACATCGACACCGGCGTCCGCCGGCCGGTCGATGGCGGCAGCCGCATTCATTCCGCTGCCTCGGCAACGGGGGCAAAGGGCACGACGCCCTCGCCATGATGATCGCCGCCAAGAGAGGACAGCAATTGCTCGCGCAGGCGACCGGCGAAGCTGGCACGCTCGCCGCGCGGCGCCCCGATCCGCTCTTCCGCGACGATCCGCCCCTTGTCGAGCACCAGCACCCGGTCGGCCAGCGCAATCGCTTCCTCGACATCATGAGTAACGATCAGCACCGCCGGGCGATGCTTGCGCCAGAGCGAAAGCACCAGATCATGCATGCGATAGCGGGTGAGCGCGTCGAGCGCGGCAAAGGGCTCGTCCAGCAGCAGCAATTGCGGCTCGCGGACCAGCGCGCGGGCCAGCGCCACCCGCTGCGCCTCGCCGCCCGACAGGGTCAGCGGCCAAGCGTCCAGCCGATGGCCAAGCCCCACTTCCTTGAGCGCGCCTTCGCTGCGTTCGCGGATATCGGTGCCCTTGAGGCCAAGGGCGACATTCTTCCACACCGGCTTCCACGGTAGCAGCCGCGCATCCTGGAAGACGACGGCGCGCGAATCCGGCACCTCCACATCCTGGCCGCGCACCTCGTCCAGCCCCGCCAGCGTGCGCAGCAAGGTGGTCTTGCCCGATCCCGACCGGCCGAGCAGCGCGATGAACTCGCCCGGCGCGATGTCGAGGTTCAGCCCATCGATGATCGTGTTGGCGCCGAAGCGGCGAACGAAGTCGCGCAGGCGGACCACCGGCGAAGAATGCTCGCGGTCCTGATAACCGGCGGTCCCGTCCACCGTGGCAAAGCCGAGACGTGCGTCCATGATCATTGCTCCACTATGCTGGGGCGCCAGATGAGGGCGCGGGTTTCGATCGTGCGGACCAGCCAGTCGGCGCCAAGGCCGAGAATGGCGTAGACCATGAGGCAGACGACGATGATGTCGGTGCGCATGAAGTCGCGGGCGTTGTTGATGAGATAGCCCAGCCCCGCCGAGGCATTGATCTGTTCGGCGACGACCAGCACCAGGATCGACACGGAGAGCGCATAGCGCAGGCCGACGAGCAGCTGGGGCAGCGCCGAAGGCAGGATGACATGCCACACCTGATCCCAACGGCTGAGGCCGAAGCTCTTGGCCGCATCCAGCAGGCGCGGGTCGACGCTGCGGATGCCGCTGTAGAGATTGAGATAGACCGGGAAAATCGTGCCGAAGGCGATCAGCGCGACCTTGGGCGTTTCCCCGATGCCGAACCAGACGATGAAGAGCGGGGTCAGGGCGAGCGCGGGGATCGTCCGCTTGATCTGCATGAGGGGGTCGACCGCCAGTTCGCCGGTGCGCGACAGGCCGGAGACGAGGCCCAGCCCGATGCCCAGCCCCACGCCGATCAGCAGGCCGACGGCGACGCGCACGAAGGATACCAGCAGGTTGGACGGCAGTTCGCCGGAAATCACCATGCCCAGCAGCGTGCCGAGCACGGCCGACGGCGCCGCGAGCGTGCGTTCCGGTATCAGGCCCAGGCGCGACCCCAGTTCCCACAGCAGCAGCAGCAGGATCGGCGAGACCCAGCGCCCGCCCAGCCGGGCCAGCAAGACCCTTCGCTCCGGTGGCGCGCTGGCCATGGGCCTACCGATCGTCAAAGCCGTCATTCTTTCTCGCCCTTGCTGCCATGGCTGTGTGGATGGCGAGAAACCCAACATGAATTCTCTACTTGTTCAATTGAGTTGTTGCCGGCCAATCTATTGCCATTCGTCATAGGTCGCATTTCATCGCCGAAGATGCCCGTTTCGGCCCGGATTTCCGGGCTCCAGCCGCATGGAGACGAACGGCGATAGCTTTTCATGCCCCCTCTAAATCTCTACTATTTTGATTGATATATAAGGAAGTGCAATATGGCACCGCTTCCGTTCCCGACCACGGATCGGCCTCTTCCCCAGATCATGAGGTTCCCGTGCCGGTCAATCTTCCCACCAACCTGCTGCGCAGCTTCGTCGCCATCGTCGATACCGGATCGATGCTGAATGCGTCCGAGCAGGTCTTCGTCACCCAGTCCGCGCTCAGCCTCCAGATCAAGCGACTGGAGGAACTGGTGCAGCAATCGCTGTTCCTGCGCGAAGGGCGGCGGCTGAACCTGACGGCGGCGGGCGAGGTGCTGCTGGATTATGCGCGGCGGGTGCTGAACCTGCATGACGAGGCCGTCGCGGCCGTCAGCGCCGGGCGTTTCGCCGGGCCTGCGCGGATCGGCATGGTGCAGGATTTCGCCGACACGCTGCTCAGCGGCCTGCTTTCCCGCTTCGCCGAGCTGCACCCCGATGCGCAGATCTATGCGCGCGTCGCGGGGACGGCGGAGCTGCAGGCACTGCTCGACCGGCGGGATCTGGATATCCTGCTGGGCTTCGCCGCGCCCAATGATCCCCACGCCGTCACCGTCGCCCCCATGAGCTGGTATGGCGATGCGGCGCTTGTCGACCGGGAAGTCATTCCGCTGGCGGTGCTGGAAGAACCCTGCCGCTTCCGCGAGGCGGCGATCCGCGGCCTGGAGGATGCCGGCCTGCAATGGCGGATCACCGTCGAAACCCCCAATCTGGCAACACTCAAGGCGGCCGTGGGCGCGGGGCTGGGCATCACCTGCCGCACCCACCTGTTCCTTGGCGAGGGGACGGCGCTGGCGCATGAACGCCTGCCTGCCCTGCCGCGCGTGGCGGCGATCCTGCGGGCAGGCGAGAAGCTCGACCGGGCCGCGCAGCGGCTGGCCGAACTGGCGCGGGAAACGGTCGAGGTACTCTAATAGCCGCGCGTGGGATCGACGATATCGCTGGGCGGCTCGCCGCGCACGAAGCGGGACAGGTCGTCCTGGACCTTTTCGAGGAGGCGGCGGCGGACCAGCGTGTAGTTGCTGGAGATATGGGGCGTCAGCCGGACCCTAGGATGGGTATAGAGCGGATGCCCTTCCGGCAGCGGCTCCGGGTCCGTCACGTCGAGGGTCGCGAAGCCGAGATGTCCGGCATCGAGCGCGCGGATGAGCGCCGACTGGTCGACCACCGATCCCCGCGCCACGTTGATGAGATGCGCGCCGGGCTTTGCCCTGGCCAGCAGCGCATCGTCCACCAGATGCCGGGTGGCGGCCGTCGCCGGGACGGCGAGGACAATGTGATCGGCTTCCGCGATCACCTGCTTCACGCTGGCGAACAACTGGACGCCGGGGATGCCGGTCTGCGCGCCCGAACGGCGTACACCGATGACCTGGGCGCCCAGCGCCACGCCGCGCCGGGCCACCGCCGCGCCGATCGCGCCAAGGCCGATGATCCCGATGGTCGTGCCCGAGACGCGGCCCAGCGGCGCCTGGACCCATTGCGCGCGTGACCGGGCCGTCACCGCTTCGATATTCTTGGCATAGGCATAGATGGCGGCAACGACATAGTCCGCGATCTCTTCCGATGCGACGCCCCGCCCGCAGGTGACAAGCGGCGCATCGAGCAGCCAGTCGGGATAGAAATCGATCCCCGCCGACGCGCTGTAGACCCATTTCAAGCGCCCCGGCCATATGTCCGGTCGCGGCGCCACGGACTGGCGCCACGCGGCCGATGGCCGGACCAGCAGGATGTCGGCTTCCCCCGCCGCGCGCCATGGCTCGTCCTCCGCGACGTCGATGATGACGGGGTTGGACGGATGCCCCGCGAGGCTGCGGTTGAAGTCGGCTTCAAGCTGGCTGGCGATAATCAGGGGCATGGCTTAATTTCCCAGCGCCGCGCGACCGGCCGCGACCAATATCGTGTCGGTCTGGGGCGAGTGGATGCGGCTGCACAGCACGTCGCGATAATGGCGTTCCAGCGGATTCCTGCGGCTGATGCCGGGATTGCCGGTGAGTTCCAGGCCGATTTCGACGGCGCGAATGGCGTTGGCGGTCGCCACATATTTGACGATGTTGACCTCTGCGCCGCCGGGTGGATCGCCGGCGTCCGCACGCGCGGCAGCACTTTCGATCAGCGTGCGGTTGACCTGCAGCAGCGCCTCGATCTCGCCGAACTTCTCCTGCACGCGCGGCAGGGTGGCGAGCGACGCCCCCAGATTGCTGGGCACGCGATCGTTCAGATAGCCGCGCAGCCAGTCCCACGCCGCGCGGGCGACGCCATTATAGATGGTCGAGATCGAGAGCGCGTTCCAGATCGCCTGGCTGGGGTCCGCCGCAGCGGTCGACCATTCCTCCGGCCGACGGATGTCGACGGCATGGTCGAGCGGCACCGGCGTATCGGTGAAATGCACGGCATGGCTGACCGTCGCGCGCATGCCCAGATGATCCCAGGCCGGTTCGATAGCGATGCCGGGGCTATCCGCCCGCACGAGAAAATTGCCGACGCGCGGCTGCTCCTCGTCCGTCTTCGCCCAGACGGAAAACCAGTCGAGGCCGGTGGAGCCGGTGGAATAGATTTTCGTGCCGCTGATCGCCCAGCCCTCGTCGGTGCGCCGCGCTACCGTCGCGGGCAGGCCGCCGCGGACCGGCGTGCCCAGCTCCGGCTCGACCCGCAGGCCGCCGATCAGGCCCCTGCCCGCCACGGCATCGCGCGCCAGCTGCTCGTAGACGGCGGCCGGCCAGTTGCGCGCCCGCGCCGGCGTGGCGTGATAATGATAGGTCATGAACAGAATGAGCGCGGTCGAAGGCTCGCCCTTTGCCACGGCGCCCAGCACCCGCAACGCCTCCGACAGCGATGCCCCGCGCCCGCCCAGATCGCGCGGCACGGTGAGGCCGATCAGCCCCTCCCGGGCGAGCAGGTCGAAATTGGCGCGGGGGAATTCGGCGCTACGGTCATAATGCTCGGCGCTCGCCGCAAGCTGGCGCGTGATGCGATCGAGCAGGTCGCCCGGCACCGGGCCGCTTGCAGGGGGCTGGGGGACGGAAATCGGTTGGGTGGCCATGGGTCAGCCTCTCTTGGGGATCTGGGCGTTGAAGCGGGCGTCCCACAAGGGGCGCACATCGACCGGCCTGGGGATGAGCCCGGCCTTCAGGAAGACATCGGCCACCTGCTGCTGCGAGGCGATGGCGGCATCGGTGACGGGGCGAAGCTCGTAACTCGCGCTCTTGCGCCGGAACTGGTCGACGACATAGTCGCGCGGCACGCCGATATCCTGGGCGACGATGGTCGCCCATTCATCCTGATGCGTCGCCGCCCAGGCATAGGCTTTCTGCACCAGCCCCAGATATTCGCCGATGACCCGGCTCTTTTCCGGGTCCGCGAGCGCGTCGACATGGGCCGCGACCAGATAATTGCCCGACAATATGCCATGGGCCGTCCTGAGGATGCGCGCGCCCTCGGTCGCGATCGCGCGCTGGATGGGGAAGCCATAGATCGCCCAGGCATCGAGCGCGCCCTGCGAAAAGGCGGCCGCCCCGTCCGACACGCTCATGGCGACCGGCGTGATGTCACCCCAGCCCAGGCCGGCCTCTTCCAGCATGCGGATCAGGAAATATTGCGCGGTCGTCGCGCGCACATAGCCCACCCGCTTGCCCCTGAGATCGGCGATCGATTGCGCCGCCGAGCCCTTGGGCACCAGCACGACCTGATTATTGACGTCGCCATGCGCGACGGCGATCTGGCGAAAGCTCTGGATGGTCGACGCGGCGGCAAAGACCGGCGGGATTTCGCTCATCCCGCCATAGTCGAGCGATCCGCCGTTCAGCGCCTCGATCACCAGATGGCCGGACGAAAATTCGCTATATTGCAGGTCGAATCCTGCTGGCCGGATGCCGGCGGCCTTGAACAGCAGGCGCGTGTCGCCATCCCCCTTGCCGGTGAGCGAGACGCGCAGGCGGGGCCTGCCGCCCGGCCCGCCACGGCCGCAACCGCCAAGCAGCAGGCAGGCCGAAGCCGCCGCACCCACAAATGCCCGACGCGAGACCATTCAGCGCAGGCCGAACCGTTCTTCGCGCACGCGGCCGATGTCGTCGGAAGCCATGTTGAACAGGATGGCGTCGGCTTCCCTGGAAAGCCCGCGCTTCAAAGCGGCGCGCAGACCGGCCCAACGCGCCCTGAAAGCTTTTGAAAACGCCATTCTTCACCCTCCATTCGGAACCAAGAGGGTTGTTTATCTATCTTTTTGGTGGAGATATGTCTGTCAAGCAATCCTCTCCGACTCATTAGAATTGCTTGAAGCATGCGGATCGCGCGTCATGCGGTCCCAAAAGGCTTCGGCGCTTGCCGTCTGCCGGGACGCCGGGCGGACGACCCGGATGGACAGGGGCACATGCCATTGCGGCCCGCCGGCGACGACCAGGCTGCCGGCGGCGACAGGGTCAGCGACCAGGCTTTCGGGCAGCCAGGCGATCCCCCTTCCCTCCCGCGCCATGCCCAGCAGCGTGGCCGCGAGATGCGCGGAGAACATGCCGTCGAAACGATCCCGGTCGCCGGCAAAGCCCTGCGCCGCCCATATCCGCCCCAGACCCGATTCCGCCGTATAGGCAAGCAACGGCACGCGCTCGTCCCCATCGAGCCGCCAGAGCGGTTCGCCCGCGCCATCGGCGGCGCTATAGGGCACCAGCATATCCTGCCCGACAGTCACCGACCGGAAGCCGGCATTGTCCAGCCGTCCGGGCGCCAGATCGTGATAATGGCACAGCAGGAAATGCACCTGCCCCTGGATCAGCAGGTCCTCGCACGCCGCCATGCTGTCCGACACCAGGCTGACGACCCCGGCCGCGCCCTCGCCCTCCATCGCGCCCATCCAGCGCGGGAAGAAGGTGAAGGACAGCGCATGGGTCGCCGCGATCCGCAGCCGCCCGACTTCCCGCCCATGCGCCTCCCGCGCGGCATCGCGCAATTCCAGCATGCGCCGGATCAAGCCATCCGCATCGCGCTGGAACGCCTGCCCGGCGGCGGTCAGGCCGACACGCGGCCCGCTGCGGTCGAACAGCGGCGCGCCCACCCATTCCTCCAGCAAACGCACCCGGCGGCTGAAGGCCGGCTGGGTGATGTTGCGCAATTCCGCCGCGCGGGAGAAATTGCCCGTCGTCGCCAGGGTGACGAAATCCTCCAGCCAGCTCAGTTCCATGGCCGATGCCCGGTATGCATCGCGGCAGAGAAGATCGGCATTGGAACCCCGGCCCACCCTTCCCTAACCATGCCATATCACCTTCAGCCGGAGAGCCTGCGTGCGCATAGTGGACATACGCGAGAAGACCGTTTCCATCGCTTCGCCTATCGCCAACGCCTATATCGATTTTTCGAAAATGACCTGTTCGGTCGTTGCCCTGATCACCGATATCGTCAGGGATGGCAAGCCGGTCATCGGCTATGGCTTCAACTCCAATGGCCGCTATGGCCAGGGCGCGCTGATGCGGGAACGCTTCTTCCCCCGCCTGCGCGAAGCGCCGGCCGACAGCCTGATCGATCAGGCGAACGACAATCTCGACCCCTTCGCCATCTGGTCGACGCTAATGGCGAACGAGAAGCCGGGCGGCCATGGCGAACGCTCGGTCGCGGTCGGCACCATCGACATGGCGGTGTGGGACGCCGTCGCCAAGATCGCGGGCAAGCCGCTCTATCGCCTGCTTGCCGAACGCTTCGGCACGACGCCGCCCGACGACCGGGTGTGGGTGTATGCGGCGGGCGGCTATTATTATCCGGGCAAGGACCATGCGCAATTGCAGGCGGAGATGCGCCGTTATCGCGACATGGGCTATCGCGTCGTCAAGATGAAGATCGGCGGCGCCGGGCTGGACGAGGACCTGCGCCGGATCGACGCGGTGCTGGAAGTGGTGGGCAGCGGCAGCAACCTGGCCGTGGACGCCAATGGCCGCTTCGACCTGCCCACCGCGATCCGCTATGCAGAGGCGCTGAAACCCTATGGCCTCTTCTGGTATGAGGAAGCGGGCGACCCGCTCGACTATGCGCTGCAGGCCGAGCTTGCCCGCCATTATGACCTGCCGATGGCCACGGGCGAGAATCTCTTCTCGCACCAGGATGCCCGCAACCTGCTGCGCCATGGCGGCATGCGGCCCGACCGCGACTGGCTTCAGTTCGATTGCGCCCTGTCCTATGGCCTGGTCGAATATCTCCGGACGCTCGACGTGCTGAAGGAACTGGGCTGGTCGTCGCGCCGCATCGTGCCGCATGGCGGGCACCAGATGTCGCTCAACATCGCCGCCGGCCTGCATCTGGGCGGCAATGAATCCTATCCCGACGTCTTCCAGCCCTTTGGCGGCTTTGCCGACGGGATCGCGGTGGAGGACGGCTATGTCGCATTGCCCGACGTGCCCGGCGTCGGTTTCGAGGCGAAGGCGAAACTGCATGCCGTCATGCGCGCATTGACGGAGGATATCATGCCGTCAATGGCATGAACGGAGCCCAGGGTCGCCGACAGAGCGGCCGGCACGCGGAAAGGGAGGCGATGGAAAAGCTGAGGCACGCCTTCGGGCAGCTCTATATCCAGGTGCTGGCGGGGATGCTGATCGGCATCCTCACCGGCCTGTTGTGGCCGCAGGTCGGCGCCGGGCTGAAGCCGCTGGCCGACGCCTTCGTCAAGCTCATCAAAATGCTGCTGGCGCCGATCATCTTCGGCACGGTGGCCGTCGGCATCGCGCGCATGGGGAGCCTGAAGGATGTCGGTCGCCTCGGCCTGAAGGCACTCGTCTATTTCGAGATATTGACCAGCATCGCGCTGGCCGTGGGGCTGGTGGTCGCCAATATCGTGAAGCCGGGCGCGGGCATGCATGTCGATGCGCGCGCGCTCGATGCCGGTGCGCTCGCCTCCTTCAAGCTCGCGGGCGGCAGCGACGGCAACGGCGGCGGTGGTGCCAGCGCGTTCCTGCTGCACATCATCCCCGACAGCTTCCTGGGCGCCTTCACCGGCGGCAACATGCTTCAGGTGATCCTGCTCGCGGTGCTGTTCGGCCTTGCCCTTTCGGCCATGGGCGACGCGGGCCGGGGCGTGGGCGACATGGCCGACCAGGTGACGAACGTGCTGTTCCGCATCGTCGGCATGGTCATGCGCCTTGCGCCCATCGGCGCGGGCGCGGGCATGGCCTTCACCATCGGGGAATATGGCGTCGGCACGCTGTGGTCGCTCGGCGCGCTGCTGCTGTGCCTTTACCTGACGACGCTGATCTTCATCTTCGCGGTGCTGGGCAGCGTCGCGCGGATGGCGGGCATCCCGTTCCTCGCCTTCCTGAAGTTCATCCGCGCGGAGATATTGGTGGTGCTCGGCTCCTGTTCCACAGAAGCGGTGCTGCCGGCGATGATGCGCAAGCTGGAGCAGCTGGGCTGCGCGCGGCCGGTGGTGGGCATGGTGCTGCCGGCGGGCTATACGTTCAACACCGACGGCACCTGCATCTACCTCACCATGGCGGCGATCTTCATCGCGCAGGCGACCGACACGCCGCTGACGCTGATGGACCAGCTCACCATCCTCGCGGTGCTGCTGCTGACGTCCAAGGGCTCGGCGGGCGTCGCGGGCGCGGGGTTCGTGACGCTGGCGGCGACGCTTTCGGCCATTCCGGCGATCCCGGTCGCGGGCATCGTGCTCATCCTGGGCGTCGACCGTTTCCTGAACGAAGCCCGCGCCGTCACCAACCTGATCGGCAACGGCGTCGCGACGCTCGCCGTCGCCCGCTGGGACGGCGCGCTGGACGTTGCAAGGGCAAGGGCAGTGCTGCACGGTGACGCATCCGCCGAGATCGAGACATCCCTTGCCGCACAGGACCCCCGGACATGACGATGACGCTGCTCATGATGCTTCTGGCCGGCACGGCCCTGCCCGCCGACTTCGCCCTTTCCGCCAATGACGGGAAGCAGCAGCTTGTCGAGGGCAGGCAGATCGTGCCGCCCGATCCCGCGCCCGACAGCCTTTCGGTGATCGACCTTTCCGGCCCCCGCATCGTCGCATCGGTCGCGGTGCCCGCCAGCGTCATCGGCCCGCCGCGCAGCGTGGCGATCGCGCCCGATCGCAGCTTTGCGCTGGTCACGTCGGCCCGCCGGGTGGAGCATGGCGCACTGGTGCCGGACGATCTTGTCAGCCTGGTCGACCTGCGCGGACCAAAGCCCGTGGTCTCCGCCACCCTGCATGCGGGCGCCGGCGCGGCGGGCGTCGCCATCAGCCCCGACGGCAGGACCGCGCTCGTCGCGAACCGGACGGAAGGGACGCTCTCGATCTTCGCCATTGCCGGCCAGGCCCTGTCCCCCGCCGGAACGATCGCCATCGGCCCGGGCACTTCCCCCGCCCAGCCGCTTTTCTACGATGGCGGGCGCCATGTGCTGCTGACGCGGGACGGGGATCACAGGATATCCGTCCTCGCCATGGTGGACGGGAAAATGACACCGCTTTCCCTGACGCTGGCGCCGGGCCTGCGCCCCTATGCCATCGACACCGCGGGGCCGCGCACCCATGCGGTGGTCGGCAATATCGGCGGCGGCGGGCACGACATCGACACCATCGCGCTGATCCTGCTCGACGGCGCCACGCCGCGCGTGGTGGACAGTGTGGCGGTGGGCCTGACGCCCGAGGGGTTGAAGATGTCGCCCGACGGTCGTTTCGTGGCGATCACCGTCAATGACGGCTCCAACGCCGCGCCGGGATCGCCCCGCTATCACAAGGACGGCATCCTCCAGGTCTGGGAGATCGCCGGGGACAGGCTCCGCCTCGTCACGCAGGCGCCGATGGGCCGCTGGGGCCAGGGCGTTGCCTGGTCCCGCGACGGGCGGACCATCCTTGCCCAGGCGATGGATCAGCGGCGGATTGACGTCTTCGCTTTCGACGGCAAGACATTGCGGCACAAGCCGGCCATCGCGATGCCGGCGGGACCGGCCGCAATGGCCACGGAGGATCGATGAACAGGCGAGAGGCGATCAAGACGGTCGCGGGCGCGGCGCTGGCGGGAAGCATGGCCGGGAGCATGGCAGGCCGGATCGCCGCCCAGCCCCCGGCAAAGGGCCATGACCATGCCCAGCCCCCGACATGGGACGACAAGGATGCCCAGCGCCCGAAGGGAAGCCATGACGACGCCCTGCGGCGCCTGCTCGACAGGCTGGCCGGTGCGGACGATCCCGCCGAAGGCGTCGAGGCGTTGGCCGCCTTCGATCCCGCCACGCTGTCGCCCTATGCCCGGCTGGACCGGGATGCCGTTCTGGCCGGGCGCCGCATGGACGCGCAGATCGGGAAGGGCTGGCCCTATGGCATCGTCGGCGAGACGCCCTATGCGGTCTCGCCGGTTGCGGGCGCATGGCGCAGGGCCGGAACTGGGGCCAGCGCGGACGCGGCGACCATCGACCGGGAAACCGACCGGCTCCGCGCGGACGCCGCGCAGGGCGTGCGCCTCCCTCGTCCCCTGCTGGACCAGACGATCGCGGCGGTCTTGGGCGCGGCGGTCTTGGGCGCGGCGGTTTCCGGCGCGGCGGCGGATGCGGGAGCCCATGGCGCCGGGCCGGCCGCCGATGCCCTGCGGCGGCAGGCCGCGGCCCTCTCTGCCTTGCGCGAGGCCAGCCCGGCCGAGCCGGGCGTATGGCAATTGCCGCGGGGCGACGCCTATTATGCGGCGATGCTCCGGCGCCAATGCGGTGGGGCGATCACCCCGGCACAGGCGCATCGCCGCTTCCTGAAGGAAGCCGAAGCGCTCTCGCGCCGCGCGGACAGCCTCATGCGCGGCATGGGGATGGATCGCGGCACGGTCGGCGACCGGTTCCGGACGCTGTCGGACGATCCACGCTGGCTTTACAGCGACGACGATGCCGGGCGCGATACCGCCGTCGCCGACATGAACCGCTGGCTCGACAGGTCCCGCGCCCGCCTGCCCGCATTGCTTGGCCCGGTGCCCGGCGACATGGCGGCCATTCGCGTCCTGCGCATGACGCCCGCCGATGAGGCGCGCGGCCGATCCGGCTATCGGCGCCTGCCCGGCGGCACGCAGGCGGGCGCCTATTTCGTCGACCTCAAGGATATCCGCCGCCGCCCGTCATGGACCCTGCCCGGCGTCGTCCATCATGAACTGCTGCCGGGGCATCTGGCACAGGCCGCCTTCGCCGCGCTTGCCCCGGCCCACCCCCTGCGCGAGCGCTATGCGCCGGGCTTTTCCGAAGGTTGGGCGATCTATGCCGAGCGATTGATGGCGGCCGATGGCGCCTTCGCCAGCGACCCTCGCGCCGAACTGGGCCATCTCCACTGGATGATGTTCCGCATTTGCAGAGCACTGGTTGACACCGGTGTCCATTATAGGCGATGGTCACTTTCGGAGGCACGGACAACCGTCGCGGCACTTCAGGGCAATGCCGTCGCGTTCGCGCCGATGGAGAGGGATATGGAAAGAATCTGCATGGCTCCCGGCAATCGTGCCGCCGAAGCACTGACCTGGCTCGGCATTGCCGACCTGCGCGCCGGTGCCGGCGGCCGGATGATCCCCTTCCATGCCACGCTGCTGCGCAACGGCCCGGTGCCGTTGGCTTTTCTGGCCGGCGATCCCGGCATGTGACGCAGGAAAGGCTGTCACGACAATAATCGATAAAGGGAGAGAGACATGACAAGGATGACGAGAAAGTCGCACATGGCGCGCCTGACGGGCGCATCGCTGCTCGCGGTTGCGGCCGCCGGGCTGCTGGCCGGCACGGCCCACGCCCAGTCCGCCGAAGCCGCCCCCCAGGCGCTTCCGGAGGGTGAAACCGCCGACATCGTGGTTACCGGTTTCCGCAGCAGCCTCGCCAAGGCCATCGACCTGAAGCGCAGCGAAGCGGCGTCCGTCGATTCGATCCTGGCGGAGGACATCGGCAAGTTCCCCGACCTCAACCTGTCCGAATCGATCCAGCGCATCCCTGGCGTCGCCATTTCGCGCGACGGCGGCGAAGGGCGGCAGATTTCCGTGCGCGGCCTTGGCCCACAATTCACCCGCGTGCGCATCAACGGCATGGAGGCGATGAGCAGCGCCGGCGGTGCCGACGCCAGCGGCGGCACCAATCGCGGCCGCGGCTTCGACTTCAATGTCTTCGCCTCCGACCTGTTCAACGAGATCAGCGTGCGCAAGAGCGCGGAAGCCTCGGTCGAGGAAGGCTCGCTGGGCGCCACCGTCGACCTGCGCACGGCGCGGCCGTTCGACTATGGCGAGTTCACCCTCGTCGCCTCGGCCCAGGGCAGCTATAACGACCTGTCCGAAAAGGCATCGCCGCGCGGCGCCTTCCTGATCTCCGACACCTTTGCCGACGGCACCATCGGCGTCCTCTTGTCGGCCGCCTATGGCAGGCGCAAGATCGTGGAGGAGGGCTATTCCACGGTCCGCTGGGCCAAGGGCTCATCCTTCGCGCCCGGCTTCGAAAGCGTGCTGGGCCAGAATTGCGCCACCAACCCGGCCGCCTGCGCCACGGCGAACGATGCGCTCCACCCGCGCTTCCCGCGCTACGACCTCTACACCAACGACATCGAGCGCCTCGGCGCCACCGCGTCGATCCAGTTCCGGCCGAGCGACAACACCACGATCAGCATCGACGGCCTCTATGCCGACTTCAAGGTGAAGCGCGGCGAATATTATCTCGAAGCGCCCTCGTTCAGCGCCGCGGGGGCCTGCACCGCCGCCACCCGGCCGACGACCTGCGGCATCGCCGACACCGACATCACGGCCATGACCATCGACAATGGCGTCATGACATCGGGCACGTTCAACGATGTCGACCTGCGCGTCGAGAACCGCAACGACCGCTCCAAGACCAAGTTCCGCCAGATTTCCGCCGATATCGAGCAGAAGCTGGGCGAGCGCCTCACCTTCACCGGCTTTGCCGGCTATTCGAAGTCGGATTTCAACAATCCGATCCAGAACACCGTCATCCTCGATTCCTACAATAGCGACGGCTACAGCTATGATTATACGAACCCGCGCAGCCCGGTGTTCGATTTCGGCAGCACCGACGTTTCCAATCCCGGCAACTGGACCCTCGCCCAGCTCCGCCTGCGCGGGGCGCGCGCGACCAATGAGTTCAAGACCTTCCAGGCGAACCTGAAATGGCAGGTGACGGACGATTTCGATTTCACCGGCGGCCTCAACTACAAGAAATATGATTTCGACACGCTGGAGCTGCGCCGGTCCAACGGCACCACATCGAACCGCGAGGCGGTGATCCCCGCCGAAGTCGCAGCGATCCCGCTGTCGGAATATACCAAGGTCATCAGCTTCGCGGGCACATCCTTCGTCGTGCCCGACTATGCGACCGCCGCCGAAAAGCTGCACCTGGAAGACCAGAGCATCTATAACGGCGCTTTCAGGCTGGGGACGGAGCCTGCGCTCGGGTCGAAAAGCCAGGTGGGCGAGAAAGACAAGAGCGCCTGGTTCCAGGCCAATTTCAAGACCGAGATCGCCGGCATCCCGGTTCGCGGCAATGCCGGCATGCGCTATGTCGAGACCAACCAGAGCGCGACCGGCTATGTCTTCTCCAGCGGCGCTGCGCAGCAGGTGACGACGAAGCGCAGCTATGAGGACTGGCTGCCGTCGGTCAATGTGGTGATCGAACCGGCGCAGAACCTGATCCTGCGCCTTGCCGCCGCCCGCGTCATGGCCCGCCCCGATCTTGGCAGCCTGCCGCCCGGCGCGGCCATCTCCGTCTCCGGATCGGGCCGGTCGGTCAGCATCGGCAACCCCAATCTCGACCCCTATCGCGCCGCCACTTACGACGCGGCGGTCGAATGGTATTTCCAGCCGGGCGCCCTGCTGTCCATCGCCGTGTTCCAGAAGGATATCAGCAGCTTCGTCCAGACGGTGCAGACGCCGGGCAGCGTGTTCTCCGACAACCCCTTCGGCCTGCCGGACAGCTTTGCCATCGCCGCGTGCGGCACCACGCCCAACTGCGCGCCCAACCTCAACAACTGGACGTTCAGCGCCCCGGCCAATTCGCCCGGCGGCCGCCTGCGCGGATTCGAGGTGAGCTTCCAGCAGCCGCTGAAGTTCCTGCCCGGCTTCCTCAGCAATACCGGCGTGTTGCTGAACTACACCCAGGTCAGCTCACGCATCCAGTATCTGGCCGCCAACGGATCGGTCGCGACGGTCGACGACCTGACCGGCCTGTCGAAGCGCTCGGCCAACGCCACCCTCTATTATGAGGACAGCGTGTTCAGCGCCCGCGTCTCCGGCGCCTATCGCAGCAAATATCTGACCCGCGTGCCCGGCAACGAGGTCGGCACCGATGTCGACGGCACCAACGGCACGTTCAACCTCGATGCCTCGATGCAGTTCACCCTCAACGACCATTTCAAGCTGTCGCTGGAGGCCGTGAACCTGACCGACGAATATCAGGACCAGTTCAACGACAGCCGCGACCTGCTCTCGGTCTATCGTCACACCGGCCGCGAGTTCATCGCCGGCATCCGCTACACCTTCTGACGGGGCGCGGCAGGGGCGCGGGGCGGTTCGCCGCGCCGCGCCCCTGGCCCCGGACGATCGACCCAACGACAGAACGACTTTGCAAGGGAACAGGACGGCATGAAAGGCGCAGGAACACGCTGGCTACGACAGGGCATCATGGCAATCGCGCTGGCCGCTACGGTGGCGACGCCCGCTTATGCCGCGCCCGGCCGGAAGCAGATCACCGACACGATGAAGCGGGCCACCCGGTTCATGGTGGAAAAGGTCGCGACCAATGGCGGCTATGTCTGGTCCTACCTGCCCGACATGTCGCGCCGCTGGGGCGAGATGGAGGCCTATCCCTCGATGGTCTGGGTCCAGCCGCCGGGCACCGGCACTATGGGCCACCTGTTCCTCGACGCCTATCACGCAACGGGCGACGAATATTATTACCAGGCGGCGGAAAAGGCCGCCGACGCGCTGATCTCCGGCCAGCAGCCGAGCGGCGGCTGGCATTATTTCATCGACTTCGGCGGCGAGGCATCGACCCGGCAATGGTATGACACCATCGGCAAGAATGCGTGGCGGCTGGAGGAATTCCAGCATTATTGGGGCAACGCCACCTTCGACGATGCCGGCACGTCGGAAGCGATGCAGTTCCTGCTGCGCCTCTATGTCGAGAAGCGCGATCCCAAATATCGCCCGGCGCTGGAGAAGGCGATCGACTTCGTGCTGGAGAGCCAATATCCGGTCGGCGGCTGGCCGCAGCGCTATCCGCTGAAGAACGAGTTCGCCCATCACGGCAAGCCCGATTATTCCAGCTTCATCACTTTCAACGACGATGTCGCGGGCGAGAATATCAAGTTCCTGCGGATGTGCTATCAGGCGCTGGGCGAGAACCGGGTGCTCGACGCGATCAACCGCGCGATGACCGTCTATCTGGTGACGCAGCAGGGCAAACCCCAGCCGGGCTGGGCGCTGCAATATACGGTCGACCTGAAACCGTCGGGCGCGCGCACCTATGAGCCGACCGCGCTGGCCACCCATGCGACGGCGGGCGCCCTCAGCCAGCTCATGGATTTCTATCGCCTGACCGGCGACACCAAGTTCCTGGCCCGCATCCCCGAAGCGCTGGACTGGCTGGACAGCCTCCGCCTGCCCGACGCGCAGGTGAAGGACGGCAAGGCCTATCCCTCCTTCGTGGAGATCGGCACCGACAAGCCGCTCTACATCCACCGCCGCGGGTCCAACGTGGTCAACGGCGCCTATTATGTCGATTATGACCCGGCCAACACCGTCATCCATTATGGATCGACCCGCGCCCTCGACGTTGCCGGCCTGCGCCGCCGATATGAGGCGCTGAAGGCGTCGAACCCGGCGGAGATCGCGAAGGATTCGCCGCTCAAGCCCGGCCCGGCCAAACCCCTGCCCCGCTATTTCCTGCTCGACATGGGCAAGATATCGGACCTCAACACGTCGAAGGAGGAAGCCAGCGCCGACGGGCTGGTGAAGAGCCTCAATGCCGATGGCTGGTGGCCCACCGAGCTGAAGGCGACCAGCAATCCCTACAAGGGCGACGGATCGCCGGCGGCGCAGCCGGGCGACTATCGCGAAACCCGCGTCGGCGACGCGACCGACACATCGCCCTATTTCGCCGAGAAGCCGGTGATCGGCATCTCCACCGGCACCTATATCGAGCATATGGAGACGCTGATCGCCGCGCTCCAAAAGGTGGGGGCGTGATGCGCGGCCCGCTCGCCCTCGCTCTGGCGACGCTCGCATCCGCCGCGCAGGCGCAGTCGGGCGACATCGTCACCCGCCTCGCCCCCGGCGACCTGCCGGAGGCGGTGAGGGCGGCCGTCGCGGCCATGGCGCCGACCACCCGGATCACCGGCGCCGAGCGCAAGCAACGCCAGGGCCGGGTCTATTATGATGTCGAGGGCCAGACGCCCGACGGCGCGGATGTCGAGTTCGACCTGCTGCAGGAAGGCGCCGCCTTCCATGTCGTGGAGATGCAGCGCGACATCGCCTGGGGCGCGGTGCCGGCCATCGCCCGCAGCGCCGCCCGGGCCCCCTTCGTGCCGGCCCGTGTCATCGAAAGCACGCAGACCGACCGCAGCGTCATCTATGAGCTGTTCGCGCCGGGCAAGGCCGACACGCCCATGATCGAGGTGCGCGTCCGCAACGGCAAGGCGGAACGCCTCAAGGAAGCCTGGCCGCACTGACCATCGACCAGCGACCACCCCATCGGGAGACCCCAATGCCCCGCGCCCCTGCCCACCCCTCTCCCCTTCGTCCCGCGCCCTTTCGTCTTGCCTCCCTTCGCCTCAGCCTGGCCACGACGCTGGCCCTGGCGCTCTCGTCGCCTGTCGTCCCGGCGCTGGCCCAGAATGCCGCCCCGACGATCGCCGTCGATCGCCCCATGGCCCCGCCCGACTGGGCGCTCGCCGAACGGCGCCTGATGGACCTCAACGCGCAGGGCGTCGCCATGTTCGTCGCCCGCTATGTCGACGGGCGCGGCTATCTCAAAGGCCCCGAACATTGGGGCATCACCGACGGGCCGGACGACAGCGTCGAGCCGATCCGCAACTGGCCGCTCGCCCATGCGCTGGGCGGGCCGGAGTCGATCATCAGGAGCTGGCAGTTCGTCTGGGAAGGCCATGTCAACCAATATTCCCGCGCCAGGGTGCCGGAGGTCGAGTCGGCGAAGGACGGCATCTACCAGCGCGAATTCATGCCCTCCTTCGACTGGGAGCATATCGGCGAGGGATTGTCGGGCTTCTATTTCTATGGCCTCAGCCAGCCAGACGACCCCGCCTATGCGACACGCCTGCGCCGCTTTGCCGGCTTCTATCTGGGCGAAGACCCCGCCGCGCCCAATTACGACCCGAAGCTGAAGATCATCCGCAGCCTGTTCAACGGTTCGAAAGGCCCCAATCTGGGCGCGCCGACGCCGACCGACTGGGATGGGCCGCCCGTGCCCGGCGGCAATCCCGCCCGCCGCACCCGCTTCCTGAAGGCGACGAACATCAAGGGCGATCATCCGCTCAACCTTGGCAGCACCAACCTTGCCATGAACGCCTATATGGTGACGGGCGACACGAAATATCGCGACTGGCTGCTGGGCTATGTCGATGCATGGAAGGATCGGATCGCCCGCAACGGCGGCAACATCCCGTCCAATATCGGCCTGGACGGCAGCATCGGCGGCGAATGGGGCGGCAAATGGTATGGCGGCGTGTTCGGCTGGAACTCGCCCGACGAAGGCATCCGCAACTATGTGCTACGCGGCCCGCCCGAAGCGTTCGGCAATGCGCTGCTGCTGACCGGCGACCAGGGCTATACGCAGGTGCTGCGCCGCCAGATCGACAATCTCTATGCCCAGAAACGGCAGGAGGGCGGCAAGACGCTGATCCCCGTCTATCATGGCGACAAGGGATGGTATGGCTATTACGACGTCGACGGCCGCTCGCCGGGGCTCGGCAACCGGCGCGATGTGGAGGAGGACATCTACCTCTGGTCACTGAACCCGGCGGACCTCGATCGCCTGTCGAAGAACCCGTGGATCGGCTGGCTGCGGGGCGGCGACCCCAGCTATCCGTTCAGGGCATTGCAGGCGGATATCGAGGGCCTGCGCAAGGCCGCCGAGATATTGCGCCACGACGACAGCAGCATGGGCTATCCGCCCGACGACACGCGCTGGGCCAACAGCAACCCGGTGGCGACCACGGCGCTGATCAACCTGACCATGGGATCGCCCGATCCGGGCGGTTCGGGCCATGGGCCGCTTGCCCTGCATGCGCAGGTCCGCCATTTCGATCCGGTCGCCCACCGTGCCGGCCTGCCGCCGGACGTCGCCGCGCTGGTGGAGAAGATCCGGCTGGAATCCGTGGTGCTGACCCTGGTCAACACCAATGCGCTGGAGCCGCGCACCGTGACGGTGCAGATGGGCGCCTATGGCGAGCATCAGGCCACCAGCGTGCAGATCGGCACCGCGGCCCCCCGCAAGGTCGATGCCGCCGCCTTCACCGTGAAGCTGGCGCCCGGTGCGGGCGAGACGCTGACCATCGGCATCCGCCGCTATGCCAACCAGCCGACGCTCACATTCCCCTGGGACCGGTGATCGGATGATCGCGCGGGCGCATCGCCGCCTTTTCCCGACATAAAAAGGGCCAGCCGCCATGTGCAGATGGCGGCTGGCCCTGAGCCGTATCGGCGGCCGAGCCACCTTCGGCTGTCTCGCATGGGCGGCACTGCCGCCTTGGAAACCGGTGTCATAACCATGGCAACGATCCCGGCGAAAGTCAATCCGGCATGGCAGCCAAGCGCGCTGGCCCAGCCTCGCCCAGATGGCCGAAATCAGCTTCCGGGCTGGATATAGGGCACGCGCGCGAACAATTCCCGTTCCCAGGCGCGCGGATCGTCCTCGATCCGGCTTTCGACGTCGAAGATCATCGTCGCGCGCCGGTCCAGCCGATATTGCGGCCAGTCGGGCAGGCCGGGAGCATTGGGATTTCCCGTCCGCGCGAAGGCGAGATAGCGGTCCATCACCGCCCGCGACGCGGCCTGCGCACCCGCCCCGGTGCCGGTCGAGGAGCGCGGCGCGTCGAGCGTGCCGAAGCCGAGCGCGATGTCCATGCCGTGCGGCGCACCACGCTCCGGCCGGACCGGCGAGGCGAAGTCGACCTGATAGACCCAGCTGGGCGCATCGGCGCGGGCGCGGGCCTCCGCCTCCACCACCTGCCCGGGCCAGCTCCGCCCGGCGGTGGTGGCGGCATAGAACAGCCGTTCGGCCGACCAGTCGGGATAGCGCGCACGATATTGGGCCACCACCCATTCGGGCAGGATGTCCATCCGCAGTTCCGGCGCCATGCGCGCGGCGATATTGCTCCAGTCCAGCCCCTTGAGCTTCGGCCCCGTGGGGTCGATGAAGGCGCGGGTCTCGTCATGGGTGTTGCCCAGCATCATCGGCACGGCATTGCCGATCGGGTTCGCATCCGGCCAGAAGGGATGGCGGACCAGCCATTTCATGTCGAGCACCGGCCCCATATAGAGGCCCCCGCCCAGGATCGGGTCCTGCGCGGCCAGCCCGTCGACCAGCTTTTCCATCGGCATGGTCAGCAGCGGCGCGATGTCGCCGGACGCCAGGCCGAGCTTCGCCAGATAGGCGTCCGTCCGGCGCGAGGCATTGAGTGGCCCGGATGCCGTCACCTGCTGCCCGCTCATCGTGATCGCACGATGGAACAGGCCGCGCGCCGCCGGCATCCCCATCATCGTCGCGATCTTGGCGCCGCCGCCCGACTGGCCAAAGACCAGCACATTGGCCGGATCGCCGCCGAACGCCGCGATATTGTCCCGCACCCATGTCAGCGCGAGGATGAGGTCGAGCTGCCCCGCATTGCCGCTGTCGGCAAAGCGCGGATCGCGCCGGGGAAGATAAAGATAACCGAAGATGTTCAGGCGATGGTTGACCGTCACCACCACCGCGTCGCCCCGCGCCGCCAGCTTGTCCCCATAGGTCAGCGGATCGATGACGGTGCCGTTGGAATAGGCGCCGCCATGGATATAGACCATCACCGGGCGTTTCGCCTGCGGCTCCAGTCCCGGCGTCCAGATGTTGAGGAACAGGCAATCCTCGCTCTGGCGCTCCTGCCCCCGGCCCTGCGGACAGGAGGCCGCGAACTGCGTCGCATCGGCAATGCCGTCCCACGGATCGGGCGCGCGCGGCGCCTGGAAGCGATGACCGGCGGTGTCCTGGCCATAGCGCAGGCCGCGGAACACATGCACGCCGCCCTCGCGCGTGCCCCGCACCCGCCCGGCGCGGGTGCGGACGACGGGCGACGCGGCCCGGGCGGGGGTCGTGGCAAGGCCCATGGCGGCCAGGGCGGCAGCGCCCTTGAGTATCGCGCGGCGATCAGCGTCGGACATCCAGCTCTCCTGTCAGGAAGGTGTCGAGATCGCCTTGCCCGAACAGGCTGGCATCGCCGGGCAGCGAATGCTTGAGCGCTGTCAGGGCAAGTCCGGCCTCCGCTGCACCTTCGATATTGGCGGGGTCGGCAAGAAAGCCATGGAGCAGCCCGGCCGCGAAGGCGTCACCCGCGCCGATGCGGTCGACAATGCCGGAAATGGCGACGTCCCGCGTCTGCACGGCCCTGTCCGGCGTGTCGATCCGCGCCGAGATCCGATGGCGGTCCGCATCCTCCACATGGCGCGCCGTGGACGCGATCAGGCGCAGCCGGGGGAAAGCCGCGAAGCCCGCCTCTGCTGCTTCGCGCCGCCGGTCGGTGCCGTCGCCGGAGAAGCTTCGACCCAGCAGCAGCGACATATCGCGATGGTTGCCGAACAGGATGTCGGCCATGCCGATCAGCTCGGTCAACAGCGACCGCGGATCGCTGTCCCATGCATCCCACAGCCGCGCGCGGTAATTGCCGTCGAAGATCAGCGTCAGCCCCTTCGCCCTGGCCGCGCGCGCGGCGGCGAGCGCCGCTGCCGCCGAGCGCGGGCCGAGCGCCGGCGTGATGCCCGACAGATGGAGATGCGTGGCCCCTTCGAGCGCGGCATCCCAGTCGAAGTCCTCCGGCCCCGCCAGCGCAAAGGCGCTGCCGGCCCGGTCATAGACGATGTCCGATGCGCGCAGCCCGGCACCCGGCGTCAGGAAATACAGCCCCATCCGCCCTGGCGCCGTCGCGACATGGGTGCAATCGACGCCCGCCCCCATCAGCGCGCCCGTCGCCAGCTGGCCCAGCGCGTTGTCGGGCACATGGCTGATCATCCGGGTGGCATGGCCCAGGCTCGCAAGGCCAATGGCGACATTGGCCTCCGCCCCGCCGACATGCACATCCAGATGGCGGGCGGAACGCAGCAATTGCCGGCCGGGTGGCGACAGGCGCACCAGCAGTTCACCGAAGAAAGCAAGGCAGGTCATGCGCGGCCCTTCACGGACAAGAGGGGGAAATGGCGCGGGCGGCGGAGGCCAGCGGCCATGCCGCCGGCCATGGCGCGGCTGCGGCATCGTGCGGCGCGGGTCTCACCGGCCTGGAGGGCAACGATGCCCGCGCCCGCTTCGGCCGGCGCCATCCTGCCCGAAAGATCGAAGGGACGCGCCATGCGCCTCACTTCAACTGGCAGATATCGAGGACATTCATGTCGGTATAGTCGAGATTTTCGCCGCCCATGGCCCAGATGAAGGCATAGCTCTTGGTGCCCGATCCCATATGCACAGACCATGGCGGGGAGATCACCGCATCCTCATTGCCGATCACGATATGGCGCATCGCATCGGGCTCGCCCATATAGTGGAACACCCGGTCGCCGCCCTGCAGGTCGAAATAGAGATAGATCTCGCTGCGGCGGTCGTGGAGATGCGGGGGCATGGTGTTCCACACGCTGCCGGTCTCCAGCACGGTCAGGCCCATCAGCAGCTGCGCGCTCTCGCACACGCCGGGGATGACCAGCTGGTAGATGGTGCGGTGGTTGGAGTTGGCAAGGTCGCCGCGCTCCAGCGGATTGGCCTCGGCAAATGTGATCTTCCTGATCGGGCAGGCTTTGTGCGCGGGCAGCGAGGCGATGTAGAAGCGCGCATCGGCCCCTTCCAGCAGCACCTCCTTCGACCCCATGGGCACGTAGAGGCATTCCTTGTTGCCCAGTTCATAGCGCGCGCCGTCGACCATGATCGCGCCGGGGCCGCCGATATTGACGATGCCCGCCTCGCGCCGCTCCAGGAACGGATGGCCCGCAGCCGAGGCCGGCACGACCTGATCGGGAAGCTTGAGCGTCTGCCCGGCGGGCACCGCCCCACCGATCACGAAGCGTTCATTGTGCGAATAGTTGAGCACGACCTGGCCCTCAACGAACATGCCCTCAACCAGATAACGATCCCGCAGGGACGCATTGTCGACACAGTCCATCATCTCCGGATGCGTCGCGTGATAGGTCTTCTGAAACATGGAAAAGCCCCTCGCCTAACTGCGCCGGAATCATGCAGACACCGGTGTCAACTTTAGTCGAAAAGGCTCCTATCAGGCTTGCGCGGACCGCGCAACCGATCCGGAAAGGTCGGATGCCGCTTCGCTTCCACAGACCGGAACACAGCCCGGGCACGGCAGCGAAAACAAAAGCGAAAGGGCCCGGTCACATATGGCCGGGCCCTTTGGGTGCTGTGGTTGTGCTGTTGTTGTTGGTTATCAGATGCCTGTGACGGGATGCCCCTTGCTTGCGAGGCTTCGTGTGCGGCCATAG
>NZ_JBANFL010000027.1:0-52670 GCF_037154135.1 Sphingobium aquiterrae | reverse complement strand
ATGGGCGTGCGCCGTTGTGGCGCGAAGAAGAAAGGAGTGTTCGAATGAACTGAGCTTACTGGCGTAGCTTATGCCTGACCGACTTACCGGTGCTGGTGATGAACCGGCTGAGATTCCGAAAGGGAAACGGGACCATAGCATGTCGGGGAATGGATCGAAGTCGGGTGCCGCAACCTGACGGTTGACCAACAGGCAAGGTGTGCATGGTGAAGACTGGATTGTCTGAATCCCAGATTCCAGCGGCTATCAGGTTGGCGATGGTGAACGCGGTTGTCACACCATTCCGAGCGGAGCGAGGAGCACGTCCCAGTGAATCGCTGCCAGTCCGCTCGGCGCAGCCCCGGTAAGGGGATTAAGGAAACGAACGGGGCACCTAAACACGCCGCGACTCCTCACTCGCGCAACTGCGGGATCGCCTAAACAGGACGGCTTGTTCGGACCTGCATGGCGACGGAGCCGTCATAGTAGTCAAATGCCCGGTGTAATGGCCGGGATAGCCGCCGCGAGGCGGACGGAGCAGCGGTATAAGCGGGAGTGATCCTTGTCGAAATCCGCAGCATCCGGGCGAAGGACGGCAGTTCTGTAACCTCGATGAATCAAGGGAAAGGGATTGCTGATGCAGACCGCTACTATCCTGAGACGGATCGAGACGCTTCCGGCCCTGTCGCGGGCGGGCAAGCGGATCAATGGTCTCCACCGCCTCATGCGGTCCCGCTGCTTATATGAGCGGGCCTATGACAGAGTATCCCGGAATCGGGGTGCCATGACGCCGGGAGTAGACGGCCAGACCTTCGACGGCATGACGCTGGCAAGGCTTGATCGTTTGGTCGAACGCGTGGCGGATGGCCGTTACCGCCCTCGTCCAGTGCGGCGGGTCTATATCCCCAAGGGCAATGGTAAAATGCGCCCATTGGGCATCCCTACGGCGGATGATCGCATCGTTCAGGAGGCGGCGAGAATGATCCTCGCGGCGATCTATGAGCCTGTGTTCTCGAAACATAGTCATGGGTTCCGCGCGGGTCGCTCCTGCCACACGGCTCTCGAAGAGATCCGCAAAACCTGGACGGGTGCGAAATGGCTGATCGAAGTGGATGTTCGCGGGTTCTTCGACAACATCGACCATGACATCCTGCTCGGCCTCTTGGCCCGGCGCATCGATGATCCTGTGTTCATCGATCTGATCGGAACAATGCTCAAGGCAGGGTGCATGGACGAATGGAAGTTCGAACGGACCTATAGCGGCACTCCACAGGGCGGGGTCATCTCGCCCTTGCTTGCCAACATCTATCTCCATGAGCTTGACTTGTTCATGGAGGAAATGCGGGCGGGCTTCGACAAGGGCGTCAAACGGCGGGCCAATCCTGCCTATGCTGCTCAGGGCCAGCAGATCGCCGCACTTCGTAAGAAGATCGACGCAATCCGTGCCGGTGGCGCGGACGAGGCAGAAGTCCGGGCCTGTCTGGCTCGGATCGAAACCATCAATCGGGATCGACGGAAAATATCATCCGTCGATCAAATGGACCCCAACTTCCGCCGCCTGCGCTATTGCCGCTATGCCGACGACTTCCTTGTCGGTGTGATCGGCAGCAAGGCGGACGCCGTCCGGATCATGGCCGATATACAGCACTTCCTCGCTGAGCGGCTCAATCTGGCGGTATCACCGGAGAAAACCGGGGTTCGCGATGCGTCGAAGGGATCGCCGTTCCTTGGCTTCCATGTATGCGCCTTCACGTTGCGCTCCGCCGGCACGATGGCGGGACGGCAGAAGGTCGGCGGTGGGATGCGTCGCGTCCTTCGTCGGCCAACGCGGGGGAATATCAAGCTGTGGGTGCCACGGGATCGGGTCTATGGGTTCTGCAGGCGGAAAAAGCTCGGCAACCTCGACAAGAGGAATGGCCGAGCACGTCCGCAGTTCCTCGACTCCAGTGTCGCGGAGATTATCGTTGCCTATAACTCGGAGTTTTGTGGCTTCGCCAACTATTATGCGATCGCCGATGGCGTAAAAGCGTCGCTCGACAAACTTGAGCTGGTCATGTTCAGGAGCTTGTTGGCGACGATATCCTGTCGACGGCGTACGAGTAGAAGGCAGGTCATGAAATCCCTGAAAATGGGGGCGGACTATGGTGTCACCACCATGGTCCGGGGCAAACCGCGCGTCCACAAGGTGTGGAAGCTGAAACATCTGATCGTGAAGACGTGGGGCAATCCCATCGTCGATACCATCACGGTCGGCTCGCGCATTGCGCAGAGTTCGAACGACCTCGTTACCCGCCTCACCGCTGAAGAATGCCAAGCATGCGGCGATACCGATGGACCGTTCGAGATGCATCATCCCAACCGCCTGAAAGACAAACGGGGCGACCAACTGACACTGTGGAAACAATCGGCGCGGCGGCGCAGGACCATCGTTCTGTGCCGCAAATGTCACGTCGCACACCATGGTGGTCGGATGCCCGACAGAATGGAGAGCCGTGTGCATTGAAAGGTGCAAGCACGGTTCGGGGGGAGGCGCTGGGGCGTCCTCGAAAGAGGCGTCTCGCGCCCACCCTACGGAAACCCGGTGACGGGGTTCCGCGACGCGGCGCGACTGCGGCGCGGAGTAGAGCGCGGGCCGAAGGCAGGCCCCGCCTATTTCTTGATCGTCCCTACACTGCATCCCTGCGGCACCTGTGCCCTGCGGACGGCAAGCTGACGCATCCGCTCATAGTCCACGCCCCAAAGACCTGCCCGCTGCGCGGCGGCCTTTTGCATCAAATCGACATAGGCTCCGCCCGAAAACACACGGTAATCGACGGCATATCCCTGCGCGACCATGGTTGCCCCGACACTGGCTTTATTCGCGGGAAATCGACAGGCCAGGTTAAGACGCCCGTAACTCTTGGGATCGGTCCGACACTGGTTCTCCCGGCGCAACGCATAGTCGAACATCGACATCGAACAGTCCATGCCACCATCGCGCAACGCGAGATTGCGCAACGCTTCGCTCGAAATGGCTTTGAGCTGTGGCAAGTCATCATCGGGCGCATCGATTCCGACGATCCGCACCCGCCCGCTTGGAAAATCGACCGTATCGCCATCGATGATTCTTGGCTGCGGCGATGTCAGCCGTGTTTGCGACGCTTCGACCAGCGCCTCCTTGTTCTGGCTGATCGAATAGACCGCGACGATGACGAACGTGATGCCCATCATCCATTTCTGATGCCGTGGGACTTTCGCAAAGAGGTTCATACCTGCCGGATCTCGCGCAGGAGGTCGTTCCAGTCGCCAGCATGGGGCGGCGGCTTGACGACGAGCTGGCGGCCATTGGCCGTCAGGTGCGGGGTGGCGCGCTCGATCGCGCGCGCCGCCTCGCTCCCATGCTGGCTGTAGATGACGACGGTGTGGACGCTCTCCGGGATGGCGACGGCCTGATAGCGCTCGATCCCCAGGACCGGCCATACGAACTGGCCGGCGCCGAGCAGGTTCATCACGCTCGCGGCGTCCTCGACGCCTTCGGCGAGGCGCAGGATGCCATCCATCGGGATGCCGCCCCAACGGACCGCGCCGACGCCGGGATTGCCGAGCATCCGCTTGGGCTCATCCATGTCGGCCTTCCAGCGGCCATCGGGGGTCAGGAAGGTCCGGTGGATCGCGACGACGCCGGCATCTTCCTCGATCGGCACGATCAGCGCCGGCGCGAACGCCTTGGCGGCGCCGGCCCCACATTGGCAGCGTGGATCGAAGCGGGCGTTGATCCCGTCGGGGATGATTGAGCGCCCTTCGCGCAGATAGCGATCGGCGAGCGTGCCGGCGAAGGGCTCGGCGTGACGCCAGACCGAAAGCGCGACCTTGTTGAGATCGGCCTTGCCCTCTTGGCGTTGGCCTGGGTCGTGATCGGGGGGCGCGAGGATCTTACCCGAGCGCAGCGCCGTCATGATCGCGTCGGCGGTGCAGCCCGCGAAGCAATGGAACAGCACGGCACGTTCGCCGACGCGGACCGACAGGCTCGCGGTGCTGTCGGCGTGCGCCGGGCAGCGGCACATCGCCGAACTGCCGTGCCATTTTCCTCCGAGCTGGCGGACGATGCGGTCCGCCTGATCCTCGATCGAGACTGGATCTCGTCGTGCCATCTCTGGACACCTCCGTTGCAGGACGCATACTTGGTATCGCGAGGGGGCGAACAGCGCCAGCGAAAACCAGTGAAATCGCTTTTACAGGGTCGGAATGGAATTAGAACTTATACTAGAGCGCGAGCTGACGACGCTGCGCCCGCCAGGGGGCAGCATCACCGATGTTCATGTCTGCCAGCATGACTCCGGCAAGTGGCACATCGACGTGCGACTAAGCTGGCGCGGCACGTCATTGTTCCATGTGGGTCTCTACGACAAGAAGCGTATCCGCTTGTATCGAAAGGTTGCTTCGGCAATTCGCCATGTAGTGCTCGGCTACGGCTATGATGGCGTAATACACGTCCATCCCATTCCGGGACTGCAAGACGAAGCGGCATTTTAGCGCGGCGGGACGAAAACTCCAAAATGAACCTTTGTCGCTTTCTGGGTAGGCAAAGGCCCTAGAGCGATTTAGCCTGTCTTCACCCGAGGAGTGAAAACATGGCAAATCGCTTGTTTACGTCTCTCGCTGCAACCGGCCTGATTGTCGGTTCGTTCGCTGCGGCGCCGGCTCGTGCTGAAAATACATGGGCGTGCGAAGTGCTGCTGTGCGCGAGCAATCCTGGCGGGTGGATGCAGTTCACAGAGTGCGTCCCGCCGATCCGCAAGCTCATCTCGCATCTCGCGCTGGGCGGGGGTTTCCCGACCTGTAGCGCGGGCGGGGTCAGCAAGGCTGACTATACCAAGCCGAAGCACGGCCGACCTGGCTATGTCGACATGACGATGCAGGACGGCAGCCGGACCCGCTATACGGTGCCGACCGAAGCGGAGGTTGCGCAGGCGGAAGCCACGGCGCAGCCGGGGCCGGTCCCCGGAGCAAGGACATTGGAGCGGTAATGCTCCCCGCCGCGGTCATCATGGGTCTCGCGGCGCAATGCGCTCCTAATGTGGCGCCCGCGACCATCGCGGCGATCGTGCAAACCGAAAGCCAGGGATTCGAGCTGGCGATCAACGTCAACGGCCTCGGCCGCAAGGTCGCACAGCCGAGCAGCGTCGCGCAGGCGGTCGAGGTCGCGCGCTTCTATGTCGGCAAGGGCTATTCGGTCGATCTTGGCCTTGGCCAGATCAATTCCCGGAACATGAAGGCTCTTGGGCTGACCTGGGACAATGTGTTCGATCCGTGCACGAACATCGCCGCTGCCGGCGCGGTTCTCTCCGGCAACTATCATAGCGTCCGCGCCGGGCTTCATCCCCAGCGGGCGCTTCGTATCGCCCTGTCCATGTATAACACCGGGTCGCAGTCGCGTGGCTTCTCCAACGGCTATGTCGGGAAGGTGGTCGGCAACGCCGGCATTGCCGACAATATTCAGCCCTTCGCCGTCCGCGTCAGCGCGTTCACCGGCGCACCCAATACCGGCGGAGGATCGAGCGCGGCAGCGCAGCTCGCCGCGCTGGTCGAGGAAAACACGTCCGATGCGGGGCAGCCCAAGGCTGCGCCACCCCCACCGCCGCCATCGTGGGACGTGTTTGCGAAGGCGGAATATGAGCGAGCGCGGCTCGCCGGAGAAGGAGAAAACCGATGAATCTCGTGTCATTCGGTGGGCCGGCGCGCGCCCTCCGAACCCGCGTATCCAGCTACGTCGACGCGATGACGCCGCGTCAGCGCAAGGTCTCGCGGCTATCCTCGATGCTCGGCCTGGTGGCGCTGACATCGCTATTCTCGGCCGAGCCGGCCTTCGCGCAGGCCAATTTGGAGAGCTTCGGCAACGCCGTCCTCGGCCTCCTGACGAACGGCCTGCTGCGCACGGTCGCGATCCTCGCGCTGATCGCTGCCGGCTTCGGGTGGCTCACGGGCCGGGTCAACACCGGGGCGCTCGTCACCGTCATCATCGGCATCGCGATCATCTTCTCGGCGCCGTGGATCGTCGATCAGCTCAACACGGGCGGCTGATCCTTATGCGGGCGGGGTGCGCATAACGCCCCGTCCGCACCTGTTTCGTGTGGAGTGCGTAGCGTGGATGAAGAACGGGAAGTGATGGCGCGTAATACGCTGTTCCTGGCGGTGACGCGGCCCGCGCTGTTCGCGGGCATCCCGATCGAGGCAGCGGTGGTGATCCTGCTCGCCTCCGTGATTACCCTGATCGGCACGACCAATCCGATCTATGGCGGCGTCGTTGCCGTGGTCATGTTCGGCATCTCGCGCCTTGTGGTGCGCCACGACGTCAATGCCTTCCGGCTGATCTTCCTGTGGGGCCGCACCAAGGCAGCTAACCGAAACCGCGTCTTTTGGGGCGGGTCGAGCTACACGCCGCTCCCCCTGAAGGGCATCAAGCGAAAGGGGTTCGGCCGCAATGGCTAGGGCCAATCGCCTGTCCGATCAGGTGCCGATGAAGGTCGCGCTCAAGGAAGTGATGCCGACCAAGTTCCTGCCCTATGCGCGGCATGTCACCGACGAAGTGGTGATGCTCGATTCCGGCGCGATCATGCTGACGTTCGAGCTGCAGGGCCGTGCATTCGAGACGGCCGACGTGCGCGACCTGAACGATTGGCACACCAAGCTCAACGGGATGCTGCGCAACCTGCACGACGATCGTCTGTCGATCTGGACGCATCTCGTCCGCGCGCGCGTCGAGCAATATCCTGGCGGCAACTTCCGCTCCCGCTTCGCGCGGGATCTCGACGCCGCCTACTTCGCGCGGATGAACAAGGAGCGGCTGTTCATCAACCGCTTCTTCGTGACGCTGGTGCTGCGCCCTTCGGTCCACGGCGCCGACAAGCTCGTCCAGCTCTTCCGGAACAAGGCCAAGGCGGAAGCGGAGGCCGATGCGGTCGACGCCGATCTGCTTGAGGCGCTGGAGGACAAGGCGCGCGATTTCGAGAAACTGATGGATCGCTGCTCGCCGCGCCGGTTGGCGATCTACGGGCACAATGGCCTCAAATTCTCCGAGACGATGGAGGTCGCGGAAATGGTGATGACGGGGCGGCATCGCCGTGTCCCGATCATCCGGGGGCACCTTGGCAGTGCCCTCTACCGCCAGCGCGTTGTCTTTGGCGGCGAGACCGTGGAGGTCCGCGACGCCGATCGGAGCGCCTTCGGCGGCATCTTCGGCATTAGGGAGTATCCGGCGACCACGACGCCGACGCAGTTCCAATCGCTGCTGGCGGTCGATTTCGCGTTCGTGCTGACGCAATCCTTCACCTTCCTCGGCCGCGCTGCAGCGTCGGAACGGTTCCGGCTGCGGCAAAAGCAGATGGAGAATGCCGACGATCGGGCTGTCAGCCAGATGCTCGATCTCGTCGACGCAGCGGACGATCTCATGTCCAACCGCTTCGTCCTGGGCGACCATCATTTCACGCTCGCGGTCTATTCGGACAGCCTCAAGGGGCTGCGCGACAATATGTCGATCGCGCGCGCCGCGCTTGCCGACACCGGCATGGTCGCGGCCCGGGAAGGGGCGGCGCTGGAAGCCGCCTATTGGAGCCAGCTCGTCGGCAATTTTGCGTGGCGCGCGAGGCCGGCGCCGATCACGTCGCTCAACTTCGCGGCCTTCTCGCCCTTCCACACCTATCCCGCCGGCCTCGCGACGGGCAATCATTGGGGCGACGCAATCGCGCTGATGAAGACCAGCGCGCGCAGCCCCTACTTCTTCAGCTTCCACAAGCGCGACCTGGGCCACACGCTCGTCATCGGCCCCTCGGGGGGCGGCAAGACGGTCATCGTCAATTTCCTCATGGCACAGGCCGAAAAGACGGGCGCGCGTCAGATTTTCATCGACAAGGATCGCGGCGCGCAGATCTTCGTGCTGGCCTCGGGCGGCACCTATCTGACGCTCGAGAACGGCAAGCCGACCGGCTTTGCGCCCTTGAAGGCGCTGGAGAATACGGCGGAGGACCGGGCCTGGCTGTCGCTGTGGGTGCGCCAGCTCGTCCGCGCCGAAAGCCGCCCGATCACGGTGCAGGAAGAGCGCATGATCGATGAGGGGATCGCCGCGGTGATGCGGCTCCCGCGCGAGCATCGCTCGCTCGACGCGCTGCGCTCGATGCTCGGCATGGCGGATGCGGGTGGCATCGGCGCCCGCCTCGAAAAATGGACGTCGCGCGGAGCGATGGGGTGGGTGTTCGACAACGCGGATGACGAAATGACGCTCGAAGCCCGGTTCATCGGGTTCGACATGACGGACTTCCTCGACAATGCCGAGGTCCGCACCCCGCTGATGCTCTACCTGTTTCACCGCATCGACAAGATGCTGACCGGCGAGCGGACGATCATTGCCGTCGACGAGTTCTGGAAGGCGCTGGGCGACGATGCGTTCCGGAGCTTCGCGCAGGATGGCTTGAAGACATACCGCAAGCGCAACGCGCTGATGGTGTTCGCTACGCAGTCGCCGGCGGACGCGCTCAAGAGCGACATCGCGCATTCGATCCTCGAACAGGTCGCGACCCAGGTGATGCTCCCCAATCCCAAGGGCGCGCGCCGCGACTATGTGGAGGGTTTCTCCCTCACGGACGCCGAATATCAGCTCATCCGCGAGGAATTGTCGCCGGAGTCGCGCAAGTTCCTCGTCAAGCAAAGCCATGACAGCGTGGTTGTCGAGCTGGACCTTACCGGCCTCGATGACGAGCTGGCAGTGCTGTCCGGTCGTGCCGAAACGACGTCGATCGCGGTCGAGGCCGCTGCCGAGTTCGGTCCCGACCCGGCCAACTGGCTCCCCGTCTTCCACCAACGTCGTCGTCCAAGCTGAAGGAGAAGGGACATGCGTAGAATAAGGTTGATCGCACTCGCGCTGTCAGGATCGGCGCTCATAGTGGCCGGCTCGGCGCACGCGCAGGGCATTCCGGTCCACGATGTCAGCTCGATCTTCCAACAAATCGAGCAGGTGCGGCAAGGCGTTCAGGTTATCCAGCAGGGCGCCGATCAGATCCGCGAAGCGCAGCGGCTATATCAAGACCTCAACAAGATGACCGATATCGGCAATGTCGCTCAGCAGCTCAAGAACGACGTGCTGCGGACCAGCAACGTGTCGTCCAGCGGCCTTGACGGCTACACCAGTGGCGATCTCAACGTCATCGGTGGCCTGCGCGGCAAGGCCAACGACGTTTATCAGGATCTCATCGGGCGCGGATCGCAAACGATGACGGCCGAACAACGTGCCGCCTATGAACAGGGTTCGCGCGAAGCGGCCGTGACGACGGGCCTCGCCGGCAATGTCGGCGACGCAGTGACGAGCCGGCGCCAGGGCCTCGAAGAGCTGCGCGGTCGGCTGAACAGTTCGACCTCGGCCGCTGAGCGAGCGGATATGTCGGCCCGGCTCCAGCTTGAGCAGGCGCAGATCATGAACGATCAGATGGCGCTGCAAGCGATCGAAATTCAGCGGCGCGCCAAGTCGGAAGCCGATTACCAACGGTCGCTCGCTTCCAACAGGTCGGAAATCGACAAGCTGCGGACTGAGGCAGGGGTCAATCCATGACCAAGGGCCTCTTGCTCCTCCCCTTCCTAGTGGCGCTGGCGGCATGTGGAACAAAGGAATCGGGCTCAGATCAGGGCGATCTCCGGTCCGACATGCCGCTGCGCACCGCGAAGTATTACATGGATAATAAGGACGATTTGGCCGCCACTGACGCGATTTGCAATAATTGGAAGGCTTCTCAGCGCCCGCCTCTGTCGTGGCCTGCTGTAGTCGTGAACAACTGCAACAACGTGGATACTGCCAAGACCCTGCTTCAGAACGAAGCTGAGAGGGAAAAGCTGCGCAAGGAAGCGGGTATCTGATTGAGTTAAGCCATCCAGGATCGTGCAATGGGCTTCAATATCTATACGGCAATGTTCAACCAACTCGACGCCGCCTTGGCGGGAGTGATCGCGGCTTATGCTGGCGTCGTTGGTTGGATTTCCGGCCCGCTCCGGGTGGGAGTGACGATCTACATCATCCTCCTCGGCTTCGCGATCTTGCGTGGTGCTGTTGAATACCCGTTCCGTGAGTTCGTCTATCGTGGAATGAAGCTTGCCGCTCTCGTGTTCGCGGTAACGACGCTTTACGGCGCGTCGGTTGGCCTGCTCGCCATGAACGGCTTGCCTAGAGAGGTCGCGAACGCCGTTGGCGCGCAGGACGTCAACGGACTTGGCGGGTTCTTCGACGGAATACTCAAAGGCGCCGTGCGGGCGATCGCCAACATCAAAGAGATTGTCCAAACTCACACCACGGAGGAAGGCACCAACCTTGTCGGTATCCCTAATAACTGGGATGAGATCATCGTCAGCGAAATCATCAATGTCGTGATAATGGTCGCGGCGCTTCTTGCTTCGGCGCTCGGGTTCGCAATCTGCGCATTTGCCCTGTTCGCCTTGTCGCTGTTGGCTGCGGTCGGGCCTCTCTTTGTCGCTGCGCTGCTCTTCGACTCTACCCGCCCGTTCTTCTTTCAGTGGCTTGGTAGCGTCGTCAATTACGTCATCCTCGTCGCTTTTGCGCTGCTTGTGACGGTGTTCATTGCCAATGCGGCCGATGCCTTCATCGACGCCATCACGCAGGATGACTCCCTGATCCTGGCTGCAGTCAAAGCGCTCGGGTTCTACGCCTTGGGTTTCTTTTTCTTCCTGCAGATACCGGGAATGGCTGCGGGCTTGGGCGGCGGCGGCGCTTCACTCGCGTCGCAATTTGCGAATGCCGCGACTGGCGGCATCGCGCCGATGATCGGCCGCGCATGGTCGAACGCGCCTCAACGGGCGGTGAATCGCTGGCAAGCAAATCGCGCGCGTCGCGCGGAGTCGCGAGCTGCTGGCGGCACCCTTTACAACAACAGCTAATCGGAGACCCGGCATGAAGCTCGGTTCGGCCCTGGCCATTCTCGCTCTCGCATCACTCACCCCCTCGGTCCCGGCGGTCGCTGCAAAGGACGAAAAGCTCCCACGCTGCAATGGAAGGCAGAAGCGCCCGGCGAACCCCTACGGGACCATCCTGCCGACAATACCGGCTCGTAATGCCCCTGCGGCCGCTGCTGCACCTCCTGGCGTAGGTGTGCCACGTGGCACACCTACGCCCCAATCGGCGCCAGCACCGACGACGAACCTCTTTCCGCCTGAGAGCGCGACGCCAGCGCCGGCAGGGCCGGATACGTCGCAAGCCGGCAAGGTGCCGGCGATCGGCGCCCTTAGCCCGAGCGCCGGGCCGACGGCGGCACTCCCAACCACATTTGCGAGCTGCTGACATGGCCATCGGCGTCAAGGACAAGGAAGAAGATCTGAAGGCGTATTTCGCGGAAGCGGAAAGCTGGGATCGCGATCGGTTCGTTGCTGAAAAGCGGTCCAAACGTATCGCATGGATAGTCGCGGGGGCAGCGCTTGCGTTCGCCGCGATCTGCGCGGCGGCCGTGCTGGCGCTCTCGCCGCTCAAGACGGTCGTTCCCTACGTCGTCACCGTCGATCGCTCGACGGGTGCCACCGAAGTCACGCAAGAGCTGCGCGGCGATAAGACGATCACCTATGACGAGGCGATCCGGAAGTATTTCCTCGCCGACTATGTGCGCGCTCGCGAAGGATGGATTCCTCAGGCGCGGGAGGAGTTTTTCCGCAAAGTCCTGGCGCTGTCGGCGCGTGAGGAACAGGCTCGCTGGACGGCCTTCTACAAGAAGGACAATCCGGACTCCCCGCAAAATCAGTTCACCGCCAACGACGCCGTGTTTGTAGCGATCCGCTCGGTCGCGTTCATCTCGCCCAACGTCGCGCAGGTCCGGTTCATCAAGCGATTGCAGCGCGATCAGCAGGTGATTGAGACGCCGGCGATCGCGACCATCACTTTCGACGTGCTGTCGAAGCCGGAGACGGAATCGGGCCGCTACGCCAATCCCCTCGGATTTCAGGTGAAGACATATCGAGCCGACGTGGAGGTTCCGACACGATGAAGACCATCCTGCTACTCGCTGCGGCGATCGGCGCCGTGTCGGCCGCGCCGGCGCTGGCGCAGACCCCCATGCAGCGCGGCCCTGACGCTCGCATCCGCGAGGTCAACTATACCGACGGCAACGTGATCCAAATCCGGAGCGCTTTCCGCACCGCAACGCAGATCGAGTTTGCCCCCGGCGAGGTCATCAAGTTCGTCGCAATGGGCGACACGGTGTCCTGGGAGGTCGCTCCGGCGGAGAATTCGTTGTTCGTCAAACCGCGTGAGCGTGCCGGCGCGACGAACCTGATCGTGGTGACGGATTTCCAGGGGACCAAGCGCAACTATACATTCGAATTGTCGACGGTTGCGGCAGCACGCGCGCCGGGCACCTTCTTCAAGGTGCGGCTCCGCTACCCTGAATATGAGGCTGCGCAGGCCCGTCTAGCGGAACAGCGCGCGCAGCTCGCCGCGGTCCTCGCGGCGCAGAACGGCGCGATCAAGGCGGCGCTCGACATCGGCGTTCTCGAAGGGACGCGCAATCTCAACTACAAGGTGCAGGGCTCGACGGAGCTGCAACCGTCGGAAGTCAGCGACAACGGGCAGTTCACCGTCATGCGCTTCCCGAACCAGCGCGAGATCCCTGCGGTGTTTACCGTCAATCCAGATGGCAGCGAGGCGACTGCTCCGTTCGACGTTCGTGACGAATTTGTCGTCCTCCACGGCGTCTACAAGGAAATTCGGCTCCGCCGGGGGAAGGTGGTGCTGTGCATCTATAACGAAAGCCCGAGCTTCTACGGTCGTGATCCGAAGACGGACACGGCGTCGGAAGCGGTCGAGCGCACGACGGAGAACTGACGTGTCCGATAAGAGATTCGACGTCGATGCGACGCCCGACGTGAACGAGATCGATCGGACCCCGGCGGCTGATCGCCCGAACCGCATTCCTTCGCTCAACGCCGTGCAGTGGGACAACAAAAAGATGGTGGTGGGCGCCGCCCTGGCCGGGGCCATCGTCTTCGGCGTGCTGTCGCTCGTCACAGGCTCAGGGAGCGGCGATAAGGCCCTGGAGGCCAGAAAGGCGCCTCCCCCGGCTGCAGAGGCGCCCTACGACCCTAATTCGGTCATTGCGCCCACGTTGGCGACCGCCCCGCGTGATCCGAACGCGCCGGTGCCGCTCGCCGGTGAACAGGTGCCGGCCATCGGCCCCGATGGTCAGCCGATCACGCCTTACGGGGCCGCTGGAGGGCAACAGAGCGGCCGAGTGAACGAAGCGGAGCAACGTGCCAAGGAAGCGCGCGACCTGCGGGATACGGCCCGGCGCTCCACGCTGATCGCCTATAATGGCAACCAGGGTGTCAGTCCGGCGCTGGGCGACGTTGCCAGCGCCGGCGCCGGCGCCGGCAATGCAGGGGGCGACGGGGATAGCAGTCCACCCCGGACAACGAACCTCGACACTCTCAAACAAACCTCAGCGATCGGGACCGCCACGGCGCGCATGATCGGCGACCGGAATTATCTCGTCACCGCGGGCGCTATCATCCCCTGCACGCTGCAGACGGCGATGGACAGCACCGTGCCGGGATATGCGACGTGCATGATTCCTCGGGATATCTATTCCGACAATGGCCGTGTTGTTCTGCTCGAGAAAGGCACGCGCGTCTTCGGCGAATATCAGGGCGGATTGCAGCGCGGCCAGAATCGGCTCTTTGCCATGTGGACCCGCGCCGTCACGCCTCGCGGCGTGGCAATCGACATAGGCTCGCCGGCATCTGATTCGCTCGGCCGCGCCGGCATCACCGGCAAGATCGATCGCTTTTTCTGGCAGCGGTTCGGCGCCGCAATGTTGTTTAGCGTCCTTGATACGGGCGGCCAGATCGCGGGCCAGGCGGTCAGCCCGCAAGGCTCCACGGTGTTCCGCACCCCCAGCGACACGACCTCGCAAGTGCTGCGGGACACGCAGCAAATTCGGCCGATCGTGCGGGTCAACCAAGGGACCGAGCTGGCCATCACCGTCGCCAAGGATTTCGACTTTTCGCAAGTCTATGGGCTGGGCCTCAAATGAACGCCCCCTTTCGCAACACTGCCATCCTCGATCATGCGGTGCGGCCATTGCGCCGGTATCTCGATGACGATGGCGTCACCGAAGTGGTCATCAACGAGCCGGCAATCATTGGTGTCGAGCGGCATGGCGGGTGGACCTGGGAACGCGAGGACGCTCTGACGCTCGATGCGTTGAACGAGCTGGCGCGCGCCTCGGCCGCCTTCACCTCGCAAGACGTCACGCGCGAAAATCCGATCTGCTCGACCATCTTTCCCACTGGCGAGCGTGTCCAGCTCGTGCTTCCGCCCGTGGTGCCCGACGGCACCGTGTCGATCACGGTCCGCAAGCCGTCGACCAAAACGATGACGATGGAGGATTTCAAGGCGAGCGGCCTGTTCGCGGAGACGAAGGTCGCGAGCAAGCGGGTTAGCACCGTCGAAGAAAGATTGCTCGGCCTCCTCCATGCTGGCCATCACGTCGAGTTTTTCGAGCTGGCGGTGCGCAGCCGGCTCAACATCCTCATCTCTGGCGCCACGGGCTCCGGGAAGACGACGTTCTCCAAGGGTCTTATCAAGCTCATCCCGGAAAACGAGCGGCTGCTGACGATCGAGGACACGCGCGAGCTGGTGGTGCCCCACAAGAACGTCGTCCACATGATCTACAGCAAGGACGGCACCGGCACCGCCAAGGTGACGGCCAAGGAGCTGCTGGAGAGCGCGCTTCGCATGAGGCCCGATCGCATCCTGCTCCAAGAGCTGCGCGACGGGACAGCCTTCTTCTATCTGCGCAACGTCAACAGCGGACATCCCGGCTCGATCACGACAATCCACGCGGACTCGGCCGAGCTGGCGTTCGAGCAACTGACCTTGCTCGTGAAAGAGAGCGAAGGCGGCGCGGACCTGGCCCGCGACGACATCCGCTCCCTGCTCAAGATCCTCGTCGATGTCGTCGTTCAGATGAAGAAGGTCGACGGCAAGTTCCGAATGACCGAGATCTACTATGATCCGGCAGGGCGCCATGCCGCCTAAAAGGCGCGCCATGCTCGCGATCGGCTTCCCGATCGCGATCGCCCTCGCCTTCATGATCGCGAGCGTCGTAGCGTGGATATATCTCGGCCTTCCGAGTTCGAAGTTCGATCCGCTCAAGATGCCGGAGTTCTTTTGGTATTACCGGCGCGACCCGGTGGTGCTGAAGGCATTGGGGGCCGGCATGGTCGTCGGCCTGGTTGTCACCGGCCTCATGGTGTGGTGGCTCGCGAGGCGGAAACCGCCGCTGCACGGCGCCGCTCGGTTCGCGAAAGAAGGCGAGATCCGCCGCGCCGGCTTTCGTGCCGAAAACGGCATCGTCCTGGGAAAGAAGGGCGGGAAGTTCCTGACATTCGGGGGCAGCGAGCATTGCATTGTCGAGGCCCCTACCCGCTCGGGCAAGGGCGTCGGCATTGTCATCCCGAACCTCCTGTCGTGGCAGGAATCGGTCGTCGTCCTCGACGTGAAGCGGGAGAATTGGGACGCTACGGCGGGGTTCCGTCTGACATACGGACAGGCGGTTTACCTGTTCAACCCGACCGATCCGGAAGGCCGAACCGCCCGCTACAACCCGCTCGGCTATATCGACCGCACCGATCCCGACCAGGTGGTGATCGAGCTGCAGAAGATAGCGACGATGCTATTCGTCCCGCCCGAACGGGGAGAGCCGTTCTGGACCGACTCGGCGCGGACCGCCTTCGTCGGCGTCGGGGCCTATCTTGCGATCGCCGATCAGCCGTTCACCGTAGGCGCGATCTACCGCCTAATGACGACGGGGGACACGCGCGGGTTCTTCCGGCGCGTCCTCGACGATCGCTCGCTCGATCTATCGCAGGGCTGTCGCAACGCGCTCGCTGATTTCACGTCGGGGGCGGACAACACGTTTGCTGGCATCGTCCAGACCGTCACCTCCAAGCTGAGCCTGTGGCTCAACCCGCGCGTCGACGCCGCGACGGAAGAGTGTGATTTTGACCTGCGCGAGCTGCGCACCAAGCCGATGTCGATCTACCTGGGTGTATCGCCCGACGAGCTGGATCGTGTGGCGCCGCTCTACAATCTGCTTTTCCAGCAGCTCGTCGACCTGAACGTGCGCGATCTGCCGGATGCGGAAACACCGCTCAAAGTCCTCGTCATCCTCGACGAGTTCGCGCGGATCGGGCGGGCACAGGTGATCGCCAGCGCCTTCTCCTACGTCGCCGGCTACGGCATCCGGCTCTTGCCGGTGATCCAGTCTCGTTCGCAGCTTCGCGCTGTCTATGGCGAGCATGTCGCCAACGAAATTGTCGCCAACTGCGGTGTCGAGGTTGCATTCACGCCCAAGGAGCTGCGGGTCGCCAACGAGCTGTCTGAGCGGATCGGCTATATCGGGCAGGAGTCCGTCACCAAGTCCCTGACGATCAATGGCATCCTCGCTAACCGCTCCAAATCGATGTCGGACCAGCGCCGCGCGCTCCTACTCCCTCAAGAGTTGATGCAATTCCCGGAAGATGAATTGCTCCTCTTGCGGGGTGGCATTCCCCCGATTCACGGGGACAAGATTCGCTATTATTCTGATGGGCTCTTTCGCGCCCGCGTTCATCCGGCTCCGGACGTTCCCCAGATCCCGCGCACGCTGCGCGATGACGAAGACCTGCCGGAATGCACGATGCCGACTTTCGACCAGCTCACGGACCCCGATCCGTTCTCGTTCGCGATGGATTGCGTCGTCACCCAGGATCATCCCGACATGCTCATCGACGTGTCTGCCGAGCAACGTGGAAACGAGGTCATAGGTGTAATCGAACAGGAGCGATGACATGGCTGAAATTGTCGAATCTGCCGGCGCCGGCAACGAAAGCGAAAGTCGCCGCAAGCGGCAGATGGAAGTGCCGCCCGATCTGGATTCCCGGTTCCTCCGGGTTGGCAACAAGCTCTATCGAAGCGCCCATGATCGGGAGCCAGTTGCGACCATCACGCCTGATCGCATCAAGGCAAAGGATCGGGACTCCCTTCCAGACCTGATCCGCCTCGCCAAGGAAAACGGGTGGACGTCGATCAAGGTGAGCGGGGACGCCGAATTTCAGCGTGCCGCCTACCTCGCGGCCTCGGCGCAAGGCATCAAGGTCGACGGCTATAGGCCGGACGAGAAGACTCGGGCTGCGGCCGAACGCGAGCAAGCGCGTCAGGCCGGCACCCCCAACAACCAGGCGCGATCAACGCGCACGGCAAACCAGGCTCGCGATACCAAGGAACAGCCGGAGCCTCGCACCGACCTGGCCGAGCGTTTTCGCCGGCAGTCGGACGTGCAGAACGCCAAAGACCCGGAGCTGCGCAAGGCGCAAAGCCATGTCGCCCTAGCGATGGCGGTCGCGGCTGAGCGCTTCCCTGACGATCACGCCAGACGGCGCGAGTTCGTTGCGGAACGCAAGGAAGAGGTTGCCGCCCGTATCGGCCGCGGCGAGGCCATCGCCGGAATCGAGGTCAAGGCACGGCAGGACCAGCGCGTGCGCGAGATGGCGCAGGATCAAATTTTGCAGAAGTCTCGGAGCCGGTGACGCACACGATACGGCTGCACTATTTTAGCATCGCATTCTTCCGGGCCGAAGCTACCATCGTGACATGGGGCTGACTTTTAATTCGCTATTGGACGACTACGGCATCGACCCGCGTGACGTGCGATTGCTGCGTCACCAAACGATCAAATATGCAGGGAAGACGCCTTATACCCTTTGGCGGGACAACCATGACGGTTTCCTCCTTTATCAGTCGATACAAAGCGTCCAAAATAGGCCAAAGCTGACGGGGCGATATTGGGCCAGCTTCGTCGTTACCCCGGCAGCATCGACTTTGTTCGTGGGGCTCTATGAGGTCGAAAGGATAGGGCCGTGCGACCCTACCATCATCGACCCCCTTCGCGGGGTGCCCGTGACCCAAGGAGGCGCCCGCGAACTCGATCTATACCGACAAACCGTCGTAGGCATCTCAATAGAGGACGCGGGCCGCGTCTATATTGGGGTGACTACACGAAAGTGACGCAACTGCACGGTAAGGGCGAACGGATAGCGAACGTCACGCGGCGAGCAAGGAGCTGACGGCGCGCAGCGGCCGCAAGGCATCCGGATCTGGGCGATCTTCGACATTCCAGCTATAGTCCCCTGTCAGCGAGATGTGCTCCCAGCCCAACGGTGCGATGTGGCGTGCGATCTCGTCGGGCGTACCGATGTCAGCCAACGCCATTTCGAGATAGCGGGTGTTCCACAGGATGATGGCGGCGACGAGCAGATTGAGGCCCGATGCCCGATAAGTCTGGTTCTCGAAGCGCCGATCACGCAGCTCGCCGAGTTGGTTGAAGAAGAGCGCGCGGGCGAGCGCATTGCGGGCTTCACCCTTATTGAGGCCCGCCTGGGTGCGCCGGCGCAGGTCAATGTCGCGCAGCCAGTCGAGCATGAAGATCGAGCGTTCGAGGCGGCCAAGCTCGCGCAACGCGAGGGCCAGTCCATTCTGTCGGGGATAGGCGGACAGCCGGCGGAGCATCGCCGAAGCGGTGACGGTGCCGGTGCGGATCGATGTGGCGAACCGCAGCAGTTCGTCCCAATGCGCGGCGACATGACCCAATGCGATCGGCTCGGCCGTCATGCCAGTGAGCAGCTGGCCAGATTCCTGGCCAGGCAGGAGGTGCAAGCGACGCTCCCTGATATCGCGGAGGCGCGGCGCGAAGCGGTAGCCGAAGAAGGGGTTCTCGTGACGGCGGTGCAAAAAGTGCCGCTAAGCAAGCTATTGAAACATAGCGATAAAAGCCGCGAGAAAATTGTAACCCATTGATATCATTGACCGGTGAGGTTTCTCGACCTTCAGCCGGCGGTGTGTAGGGTCTTTCCTGGGAGGGCCGAGTCGTGGATGCGCCGTTTCGACAATATCTTGGTTGCGAACGGTTTCCGGAGAATTTAACCGAACCCGAAGTCGCGCATTTCTTCTCGCTTTCCGAGGACGATCGGCGAACCGTCCGCCGCCGCCGGCGACCGTTAAACCGGTTGGGCGTGGCGCTGCAGGTTGGTTTTCTGCGCCTCACGGGAGCACCACTCAATTCCGTGGAGATGATTTCGCCGCAAGTGCTGGCTCATCTCGGTGCCGAGCTTGGGATTGCACCGCCCCGGCTTGCCTCAATCCGCGCGCTTTACCGCCGCCACCGCACGCTGTTCGAGCATCAGGACGCGGCGAAACAGGCACTGGGTTTGCGCGACCTCACCGAGCACGGGGAACGCGCGTTGAATGGCTTTCTGCGGCGCGAGGCCGGCGACAAATTCCTCGTGGACGAGTTGGAACAAGCCGCGCGCGCATGGCTCCGTGATCACCACTATGTCCAGTTGCCAACGCGACGGCTGAGGAGTTCTGCATCAGGCGCCCGGCGCCATTACGATGGCGGTCTGTTGGCCGGCGCGGTAGCCGCAGTGGGGATAGAACAGACGAAGGTCTGGCCGCTTGAGCTGTCGGAGACGATGCCAAATGGCAAGACGCGGTTGGAATGGCTTCGAGACAGTCCCGCGTCCCGTAAAACCAAAGGCCTCGCCGACCATATCGCGAAGATCGATTTTCTGAAGAAACTTGGGGCCGACAGGCTCCATCTTGGCTTGGCAGCCGGAATGCTGAACGCCCAGGCGAGATCAATGCTCTACCGCAAGCCTGCGACGCTCAAGCGGATGCGTGGTGAGCGCAAGACCATTGAAATAGCCTGCTTTCTGCGCTTGCAACTGCTGCGTCTCACGGATGGCGGTCTGGGGATGATCGACTACCGGATCGCCGATCTCTGGCGTCAGGCCCGAACCCGCGCCGAGGCGGCGGTCGAGGACGAACTGCGCCGACATCAAGCGTTGGTCTTGCAATTGGCAAGCCTTGTCGACGATGAGAATACCTCCGCTTCCGTCGCGCGCGACCAGATGCGCACCATGTTGGCGCCGTTCCTGCCGGCCAGCGCACACGGTCCATCCACGAAGGTTGGCCGGGTCCGGCGGGAACTGGCGACAGCAGGCAGAGGCGCGAGTGAGTTGTTGGGCGCGGCTTCGTCGATCAGCTTGGACCTGCCGTCGACGCACCCGCTTTCGCAGGCATTGACGACACTGGACCGGGTGGCGGGTTCGGAAATGGGACGATTGCCGGAAGGCACCGCCAATCCATTCGGTCGGACGTGGGCGTTCCTCATCGATCAACCGGACCGCGAGGCCGCCTTTGGCGGCTATAGGGCGGCGACGCTCATGCTGCTCAAACGCTCGCTGCGCAATGGGCAGGCCAGCGTCGACCACAGCCTGGAACACCGTGCTCCTGAGGACCGCCTGATCCCAAAGGCGCAATGGCAAAAGGAACGAGCACGGTTCGTGCGAAACCTCGCCGTGTCAGCCAAGCCGGAAGCGAACATCCGCTGGATCAAGGATGAACTCACGACGGCCCTGAAAGCCATCGATGCGGCGGTGTCGAGAGGCGATATCCGGATTGAAAACGACCGATTGGTCGTTCCAAAACTCAAGGCGGCTCCCGAAGACGAAAGGCTCAAGGCCATTCGCCGCGAACTGTTCGCCGGTGTCGGAAAGATCCAGTTGCCGGATCTGCTGATCGCCATCGATGCCGCCACGCGCTTTTCCTGGGCGCTGTTGGGCAGGTCACCCGCAAGCGAGCATGAACTCATAATCCTCTACGCGGCCCTGATCGCCTTGGGCTCAGATCTGACCGCCGCCGACATGGCGCGCATGACGCTCAATATTGAAGCCGACGCAGTCGGCGAGATGATGCGCCGCATCGAGGCGAATGGTCGATTGCCGGCGGCCAACCGCTTGGTGCTTGATCATTTCAGGACGCTTCCGGTCACCAGGCTGTGGGGAGGCGGAATTCAGGCATCGGCCGACATGATGAGCCTTGATGCAACCCGCCATCTCTGGACAGCCCGCCATGATCCGCGACGGCGCACGCCGGCTGTCGGAACCTACACCCATGTGCTCGACCAATGGGTGATCCTGCATGACCAGGCCGTCGTCCTGAACCGACGGCAAGCCGGGGCCGCTATCGAAGGGGCTCTTCGCCACGAAGCCGTCGATCTCCACCGTGTCGCGGTGGATACGCATGGCCACACACATTTCGGTATGGCGCTGGCCAATCTGGTGGGGTTTGATCTCGCGCCGAGGCTGGCCGGCATGAACAAGCGCAAGCTCTATCTCCCGCGTGGCCTCGATGTACCTGCCAGCCTGCGGCCAATTGTGAGCGAGACCGTCTCAACCAGCGCCATCACTCGGGGATGGGACCCGCTCCTCCGAATTGCGGCATCGACCAAGAGTGGTTGGTGTTCCGCGACCTACGTTTTGGACCGCTTTGGCAGCGCCGCGCGGGGCGATGAGGCGTTTCAGGCAGGGGATGCCTTCGGCAGGCTGTTACTGACCCGCTTCCTGGGCGCTTATCTCGGCGATCCGGCGTTCCGTGGGATGAATGACGCTTTGCTCAGCCAAGGCGAGTCGGTCCACACCCTGCAGCGCGCGATCTATTCCGGGCCGATCGGCGCACGGCATGGCCGCACGCCCGAACAAATGGCCGCGATATCATCAGGCCTGACACTGCTTACCAACGTTATCATGACGTGGAACGCGACCCGGATCGGTGAGGTTCGAGCGCGAATGCCGGACACCTTTCCGGATCATCACATCATGCACATCGCCCCCAATGCGCACGAGCATATCAACACCAAAGGCGTCATCACCATTGACGTCTCGCCACACCGGGATCGGCTCCTGGGCGGGAAACCGCCAGCGGCCGGGATCAGGAGCGTAACATGAAAAACCTCCAGAATGAGGGATATCAATCACTTACCGCGAGCGACGCGCTATTATATCAGCAATTTCAATGGGTTGCTTAGCGACACTTTTTGCACTGCCGTCACGAGAACCCCAAGAAAGGCATGAGGCCGAACACATGGTCCGATGCCCCGCCTGTATCGGTGTAGTGCTCCTCAATCGTCAGGCCGGTCTGATGATACAGCAAGCCATCCAGCACATAAGGCGCTTCGCCGGCAGTCGCCGCGATCACCCTGCTCGCGAAGGGATCATATCGATCCGAGACATGGGTGTAGAAGGCGACGCCCGGTTCGTTGCCGCTGCGTGCGTTGATGTCGCCGATCGCGGCCCCACGACCGCCAGCGTGAAATTGCTGTCCGTCGCTCGACGAAGTGGTGCCGTCTCCCCACAGCGCGGCGAGTGGCATGGCGCGATGGGCGTCGATCAGCCTTCCCAGCGCTTCGCCATAAGCGGCCTCGCTAATATGCCAGTCGTGAAGATGGGCGAGCTGACGCAGACTTGCGCCCCGGCAGGTTTCCGCCATCCGCGTGAGGCCGAGATTGATGCCGTCGGCGAGGATGACGGTAAGCAGGGCATTGCGATCGTCGGCTTCCCTACCCGAACGCCGGTGGATGAAGCATTCGCTGAACCCGGTCCAGGCATCGACCTCAAGCAGAAGATCGGTGATCTTCACGCGCGGCAGTCGATCATAGGCGGCGCGACGGGCAATCTCGGTGGCGGGCGGCGTTGCCGCCTTCAGCGGCGAGATGATGAGGCCGTTTTCGTCAAGCCTCACCTGGGGCAGCTCGCCCTGACGCGCGAGGATCGTCACCTGTTCGATCGCCGTGTCGAGCCTGGTGCGCCTTTCCTCGATATGGCGCTCGAAATCCGTTTCGATGGCTAGCGGCAAAGGCCCCTTCTCGTGAAGCGCCGCAAAGGTCGCCGGCGGGATGAGATAGCTGTCGAAATCGCGAAACTGCCGGCTTCCCGCGACCCAAATGTCTCCCGCTCGCAGCCGTTCACGTAGCTGCGACAGGGCGCATAGTTCATAGGCGGCACGATCGACGATGCCATCGCGCAGGACGAACGGCCGCCATGCGGACGGCACAAAGCGCAGCGGCACGCGATCAGGCAAGCGCCTTTTGCCGGTCTGGTAGAGCTCCGCGATGATGGCCAGCGCTGACAGGAGCCCCTGCACCGCACCGGCGCCGCGAAATTCAAAGGTGTTGAGAAAGGCACCGGCAAAGAGCTTCACAGTGCGATGCCGCTCGATCAATTCGGCCGTGCGATCGACGGTTTCCGGTCGCCCGAGCACTTCGGCCTGCTCGACGGCCACGGCGAAGCGCTGCCAGTCCAGCGCCTCGATCTGCGCCAGAAAATCCACGCCCTTGGTGCGCGCGTCGATGAGGAGCCGGCAAGATCCCGTGAGCGTCCGGAGATGGCCTTGCAGCTCGCGCACCGTCTTTAGGGCTTTGTCGCGAGTCCGGTTCTCGGCGCGGCGCGCCATGCTCCCCAACAGCTTGTCGAACATCGTCAGGGCCGCGTCGGTCAGGCTTTCCTCAAGGCGGATGCCGGTTGCCGCCAGTGTTGCATGTCTCCGTAGGGCATTGAGTTCGCCAAGGTGCTGGGGCGTGATGCGGCTGCCTTCGTCCGCCAGCCTGTCAAAAGTCAAAGCCGGGATCATGTCGGCACGGGCGCGATCGAGGCCCAGCGCGCGGACATAGGCGAGCCGTTCGATCAGGCGCAGGATGTTGCGCGCTGCCGGCGACTGTGGCGCATTGCGTAGCCAGGATAGCCATGTGGTGGCCTGCCCCGACCGTCGCGCCAGCAAATCGTCCAGGCCCTGTAGTGTGTCGGGCAGCAGGCCATTTGTGAGCACTTCATAGGTAAGCTGTTCAGCTTGCTGGCGAGCCCGTCGCAGTACCGCTTCGAGAATCGACGAAGAAGGCAGGAGGATCTGCCGACGGCGGAGTTCATCGACGATGACCCCTGCCATCTGGCCGGGATGGATGATGGTCTGCGCGATCGGGATCGAGAAGGCGACAACTTCACGGAAGGCGTCGCGGTCGAAGATCCTGAACCCGTGCGATCGTCGGATTTCAACGAGATGCTCGCGACGGGTCTGGTCCCGATGAGCATAGGCCGCAAAGGCTTCAGGCGCGATGTCGAGTTGCTGCGCTACATAGGCGAGCACAGGAGCGGGCGGGACTTCGCCCGCTTCCAGCGCACGGCCAGGCCATCTCATAGTGAGCAGGAGCATCGCGAAACCGAGCCGGGTGGCATCGCCGCGACGGCGGCCGACAATTTCCACGTCGTCGCTGGTCAGCGTATAGTGCCGCGCAATCTCGCGCTCATCGAGCGGCGCGCTATAATGCCCCGCCCAGATTTCCGGGCTCACCAGTCGCCGTCTCGCCACGCATCATCTCCTTCGCTTTGCGAGTCCGTCAGACGGTCCTCTGGCGGTCAGCATGAATATGTCCGTCAACTCTGGACCCGCGATGGCGATTCGGACAAGAATGCAAATTGATGGGAAAACGGACAGATTGGGACCGGTCGTGGCACTGATCGGCTATGCGCGGGTATCGACCGGCGATCAGAAGCTGGCGCTTCAGCATGACGCGCTGAATGTGGCCGGATGCGAGCGCATCTTCGACGACCATGCGTCCGGCGCCAAGACCGATCGGCCTGGCCTGGCCGAGGCGCTCGCCTATCTGCGTACCGGCGACACGCTGGTGGTCTGGAAACTCGATCGTCTTGGGCGCTCAATGAGCCATCTGATCGAGAAAGTCGGCGAGCTTGCGGCGCGCGGCATCGGATTCCGCTCGCTCACCGAAAACATCGACACTACCACTTCGGGCGGGATGCTGGTGTTCAACATCTTTGGCTCGCTTGCCCAATTCGAGCGAGATCTAATCCGGGAACGCACCCATGCTGGCCTCAAGGCCGCGCGCGATCGGGGTAACAAGGGTGGTCGCCGCCCTGTCGTCACCCCCGACAAGCTACGCAAGGCGCGGGCGCATATCGCAGCGGGCCTAACTGTTCGCGAAGCCGCCGCGCGCCTCAAGATCGGGAAGACAGCTCTCTACAAGGCACTGGAACAAAAAACGCCATGAACTTGGGAATTACCTGCATGCTGTCGGAACATCGAGCGTTGCTCCGCAAACTGCTATTGCCGCTACTCTGTGCCCTCAGCGGATGCGCCACGGTCCAAGAGGCCGCAGATGCGCTAGAATATGCATGTGGAGACCTTGCCGTTGTCGGACGCATAGTGACGATTAGCTCAAAGGCCAGTCCCGGCTCCGATGGTCTGCCAAATTGGCGGAGCCAGTATAACCTTCAAGTACGGATCAAACGAGTGATCCAAGGTAAGGAAAACAGGCATATAGTTCCCGCATCAGCAATCGCTCATGCGCAGATACGCGATGATCGGGACTTTCTGGCTGTTCTTCGTCCCGATGGGGAAGGTGGCTACACCCTCATGACAGCCAACCTGTGGGCATATCGTCCGAAAATAAGCGGACCGTGTTCGTAGCGGAAATCTGCCCGCCACATGTGTTCGCTATCCGTTCGCCCTTAGCGTGCAGTTACGTCACTTTCGTGTAGTCACCCCATATTGATGGGAGCATGAGAAAGTTGGGGGTCATGCCGCCTTCCGTTCGTCCCTCCACCTCTGAAAGTCATTGGCCAACGTGCCATCAAGGGTACGGACGCGGAGTTGCACAAGCAGATGCACCCCTCTGGGCGTCCACTGCATCTGTTGCTTCTTTGCGAAGCGCTTTGCGACGACCTGGTTGACGGTCGATTCCACGAAGGCGGTCGAGACTGCTTCGCCATATCGTCGTCGCTCGCCATAGTTCGGGATCATGCTGGCATTGGCGCTGATATAGCTTTCGAACTCCCGCAAATGCTTGAGGAGATTGCGAGCTTGCGGCGAGACCTGTGGGTGGCTCATCGGCTCGTCGGTGACATCCGGATCTGTCGCACCAAGCATTCTGGTCTCGACGTCGCCGATTAGGTCGAGAGCACGGCGCCAGTTGCCGTGCCAGAGGAAGTGCCGAACTCGCTCGAGAGTGGCGACGGCCACGTCTTTATCCGTCTCGGATGGGGGCGGCAATCCGCGCGCGATCTGCTGCATGACCGTCACCCGCATGGCGATGTGGAAATAGTCGAGGACATGCTCGGCGTTCGGCCGCATGTCCCATTGAAGATTGCGGACGTTCCTGCCACCATCGGACATGAAGGTGATCTCACGGTCCATCCCGACGCCTTGCTCCAGCAGCAATTCATGAAGGCGACGACGCGGCCTGTCGTCATGTCCGACCACGAAGCCGAACCGGCGCGTTGGCTCGCTAATTTCGCCATCCTCGCCCGGATCGACGACGGACTTACCCACGATCACCTCGAAATTGTTCGGCCGATCGTACCATGATCGTACATAGCCTCCATCGATCCCGACAGTGACAGGCGGTCCTGGCAGCGGACCATCGGTCCAGTCCGCCTCGCAGCCTTCGATGAAACAGCGTCGCTCGGTGCCAAGCTCGGCTTCCAAACGCTCCGCGACGCGTAGGGTGTCCTGCCGGATCGTCGTCGCGTTGATCGCGTCACCGATCGGAAGGACGTCGGCAAGGCGTTCCGCGGTGATGCCGTAGGACGCGAGCGAAGCCCAGCGCGCCTCTAGCTCGAGAAGGTCCGGCGTGACGCGTTCGGGCAGCGCCGCCACGATCGGCGCCGCGATACCCGCTGTGGGTTTACATGTACATCGCCGGAACCTGGTACTTGGCACGGCGATCTTTCCGAACGGCGTGCGCACCATGATCGAACGATGATCCTTGATTTGCCTTGCTGATCCGCAGCACGGACAAGCGCGCTGGCGGCGACACCAGTCGAGCGCCTGGGTCTGAACCACAGCGAGCTGCAGCGCGGCCAGCAGTCGCTTGCTCTCCGCGATCCTGAGACCGAGATCATCGATCGTAAGCGTGTCGTCGTCGCGTTCGATGACGGCGATGGATATGCCGCTGGTTGGCCTGTCGTCCGTTGCTGCGGTGAGGGTGATGGTGAAGCGCATGAGCTCATTCCTCCATGAAGAAGGGAACTCATTGGCCGGCACATCGGTGCCGCCGTCCGAAACCGACCGGTTACGGTCACCTACAGCTAACCCTGTCCATAAAATAGCCTTACCATCTTGCGGACACACCAATTTTACTGGACACCCCTTCCGGACAATCGAGGCCGGATCCATGTCACGCACCTTTGCCTATCTGCGCGTTTCGACCGTCGACCAGACGACCGACAACCAGTTGCACGAGATTGAGGCCGCTGGCTTTGCAGCGCAGCCGCGGCGGATCGTCGCCGAAACCATCTCCGGGTCGGTTGCGGCGAAAGAACGCAAGGGTTTTGCCCGGTTGCTTGACCGGCTAGAGGATGGCGACGTCCTCGTCGTCACCAAGCTCGACCGGCTCGGCCGCAACGCGATGGATGTGGCGAGCACCGTCGCCGATCTCGATCGCATGGGCGTTCGCGTCCACTGCCTGGCGCTGGGCGGCGTCGATCTCACCTCGTCGACAGGCAAGCTCACGATGGGCGTTATCAACGCGGTCGCCGAATTCGAGCGCGACCTGCTGATCGAACGCACCCAGGCCGGGCTACGCCGCGCGCGGGCGGAGGGCAAGGCCATCGGACGGCCTGCGAGCCTTACAACAGACGAGCGCGCCGAGGTCGAGCGCCGCCTTGAAAGCGGCGAAACCGTGTCCGCGCTCAGCAAGGCGTTCTCGACAAGCCGGCAGACGATCATGCGGGTACGCGATGACAGACGCGCTCAAGCCGAGCTTGCCTGAGCATCAGTCCACAGACATTGGCCGGTCCTTGCCGACAAACTCAGCCTTCAACGCGAGATTGATGGCGCGGCGATCGATGGAATCTGGATCGTAGCGCAGCAGCGGATCATCTGGACCGTCGAACCCGGCGCGGTCAGCTGGCGTCCACTCTTCGCCGTCATCTTCCTCGCCGTCGCTGGTATCGTTTTCATCCAGAAAGTCATCCAGGCCATTTCCCTGATCGAAGCGCAATTCATCGAGACGTTCGAGCAATCGCTCATATCCACCCGGTCCGCCGATATCCTCAGGCGGACCGGCGCGAGCACCATCGGTGCAGACCGGCCAGGGCTTGTCTGCGCTCGGTTGTTCACGCGCTTCGACGCGGATCTCGTGCTCCCAGAAATCGCCGAAGTCGTATTCGTACATCATGCGTTGCCGCACTCGCAGCGACAGGTCGGCAAGTGTCAGTTCCCTCAGAATTTTCCCGTCCTCGACAAGGTGGTGACGCTCACCCGTCCTTTGCGTGCCGAAACGGCGCCCATGCACCTTGAAAGCATGGAGATGATAATCTTCCCAACCAAACGCGATCTGGATTACCCGGTGCAGACCAAAAAGCGTCAGATCGCTGCGAACCAGCAAGCGTCGCCAAATCATCGGCGATATATCCCGGAGGCCGACCTTCAGACGGTAAGCGACAAGCGGAGCCGGTTTCGACATGCTCCTAAAGCTACCGGATCAGCACCGTCACCCCCAGCTTTTTTATGCCCCCCATATTGATTGGGGACCGGGAACGCGCGCATGGGTGCAGAAGGCGCGGGAGAAGCCGAAACCCATCTTGGAGGTCACGCGGGTCTTTCAGGAAGAGGAGTTTCCAGGCTACACCGCTTTCATCTCGAACCTCTCGGCAGTCGACACGCTTCCGTCGAACTGGCTCGCTGCACTGCGTGCCGCGCGCGGAATTTACCTGCTGACGTGCCCCCGAACCAAAGAGCAGTATGTAGGGTCTGCATATGGCGAGGATGGGTTCCTCGGGCGCTGGACTGGTTATGCGCGCGACGGCCACGGCGGGAACATCGGGCTAAAAAGCCGCGAGCTATCGGACTATCAAGTATCCATTTTGGAGGTTTGCGGGTCGGGGTTGATGATCGATGAGATCGTGTGCGTAGAGGCCCTTTGGAAGGCGAAATTGCAAAGCCGGGAAATGGGCCTCAATAGGAATTAGGAGCAATATCGGCTGCTTGATTGCGCGCGGCGTCGGACGGTGATCCGAGCCGATCCCACGCCTCCTGATATTCTGCGAGCGCGTAGGACTTAGGCTGAAGCCAGTAAGAGACCGTGCCAGCTTGGTTGACTCCGCGATGTGCCGCGGCCTTCACTTCTTCCAAGGTCAAGACGAAGCATGTTGGCGCGGCAGTGTTTGCGTTGATGGTTATGACCCACCAATGCGAGCAAAGTCGATCGAGAGATCCACCTAGCGGCACTGGCGCTCGCTTCGACAACGCCTTGGATTGGATCGGCAACACGCGCAGCTCGTCGTCGCTTGCGGCATAAAGATCAGCTCCGCGTGCGTTTCTGACCGTCGGCATCACATGCCACCCCCGCCGCGATAGCTCGCGCGCGACATGGTAGAGGCCGGCGTTTCCTGTAAGCTGGTGGCGCATTTCAGCGGCGTCTTGTTGGTGGCGGAGGTGTGCCACGTGGCACACCCTGATTTGGGGCCGGACCGCTCATCGTTCGCTCCTGCGCTTCCTTCACGCGAGTTTCCGCCTCGCGTAGCATCCGGTCGGGTATCGTTTCGATGTCCGCCCGCTCTTGGATGAACTGGCGCACGTCGCTTGCCAGCTTCCGGTCCTCGCGATCAGAGCTGCGATCGAGCCGTTCGGCCGCTGACTCATAGCGCCGCTTAGTGTCCTGCCAACGCTCGCGCGTCTTCGAAACGAACGGGGGCTGCTGGGCCTTCCCGAGCGCGATCTGCATCGCCTCGCGAGCTTGCCGTAGATCGGCCTCGGTCGGTTGACGGGATGCGCCACTGCGAATCCGCGCACGCAATTGCGTCAGCGCCATGCTGGTGCCCGCCCTCCCCTGACCGCGCGTATAGCGAGGCGTAGCCTCCGCCTCGACACCGCGGCTCCGCAACGCCTCGGCGAACGCCTCCCGAAAGTGAAACAGATCCTCGCGCCTCGGATCGAACCGTTTGCGGTTCAGGCCCTCGGCCTGGACTGTCAGATGGACATGCGGGCGAGGCGTGTCCGTGTGAAGCGCCATTACATAGTCGTGGTTGTCCCCGATCATGCGCTCGGCCGTCTCACGGACGGCCTGCTTCACCGTCTCGGGGTCGGTGCCCGCCGGCATGGAAAATACCATCGCCACTGCCGAGACGGTCGTGCCCTGGCGCCAGTAGAGCGGGTCGGACCACTCCTCGGCGACGCGGTGCGCCTCTTCCTTCGTTGTGATCTGTTCGCCGTCGCGCGTCTCGAGCGGAATGTCGCCGTGACGGCCGATGTAGTCGAGATGGGCACCGAGATGCTTGGCGCCCTTCTTGCGGCCCGTCACCTTGACCAGCACCTCCGGAGTCCGGCGCACGACACGCGCCAGCGTGGCCTTGATGTCACCCCGTAAGGTCGACGTCGCCGGCGACCTTGTGGCGAACGGGCCGGTGCCGTTGACCAGGTGGCGAGCGTATCTGATGTTCGGGTCGCTAACGAGACGCGGCTTGAAGCTAGGCTTCATCGCCTCCCATAACTCGTCCTCGCGATCCCCGAACGGCATCAGTCAGAGACCTCCCAAAAGGCGGTCTCTCCGCGCAGCACGTCCGCCAGCGCCGCAATTTGCTCGTTGATCTCTTCGCGCATGTCGGCGATCCGGCGCAGCTCGCGGTCGATCTGCAAGCCGCTGTCCGCCATCATCGCGGCATTGCCCGCCTTCATCGCTTGGTTGAGGTTGCGGCCGATGCGCTGAAGCTGCATCCGAATTGGTGCTACGGCATCGCGCAGGCCGTCGTCGACGCCACTTTTTAGCGCGATGTGGCGGCGCACTAACGCCTTGATCCAACCCGCGCGATCAATTCCGCGCTCGGCCGCTCGATGATCGAGGACCGCCGTCTCGGCATCGGTGAAGCGAAGCGACACGCGGTTCCCGGCGCTGTCGGCCCGGGGCGCAATGCGCGGAGCGTCCGCGACGTGTTTCAGGGACTGTTGCAGCACGGTTCGCAAGAGCGCGCTGCGCCCTCCCCTCCCCTCTGCCACGGCATCGAACGCGGCCAGCAGCTCGCGATCGACGCGGGCAGTCAGCATCGCTGGTTCTTTGGTGGGGGATGAAGGCTGCGGCGCGATCGACATAGCCCCAACGGGGATAATGTAATACAACAAGCGCCGCAACACCTATCCTGCCATCAAACATCCCCCACCTAAATCTGCCTCCACGTGTGCCACGTGGCACACCCCAATTCTTTAGAAGCGATGAAGACGCGGAAAGGAAGGATAGGGTTCAGGGCGCGAGCGACGGCCACTGCCGCCGCTCTCACTCACACCGGCGCGATCAGCGCCAGCTCACGATGCGCGGTTCCGCCTCACCCTCGAAGTGCACCAGCGCCTCGACTACCATCGCGCGCTTTCCCTCGATCTCGATGGTTGGCCGCTCCACGCGCTGCTTGCCACCTTTCGGCTTCGTCGTAGCGCGAGGGGCAGGGGCCTGTGCAGGTGCGGGAGGATCGATCGATATGGCAGGAACCACCGGCGTCTCGTCCAGCGCACGATCGGCCTCCGCATCCCGGATCGTGTCCGTCGTGGGCTCCGGAGCGGGGGTCTCTTCCGGGCTCTGTGTATCGTCATCGCCGCTATCGGAGGTCGCATCGACTTCCGGCGAAGGGGCTGGGTCAGCCTTGGGTGCCGACTTCTTCGCGCCAACCTCGCGCGCGAACCGCTCGCACGCCAACACGGTCATGTCCTCGGCCGCCGTGTTCGCAACAAAGGCTCGTGTCGCCGCATCGTCCGTCTTGGCGGCCTGGGTGAGCGCGACGGCGCTCCGCATCGATATGTCGGCGAACAGCAGCGCAATATAGTCCGGTGCCTTAGCGAGACCCTGATACCGGGTGAGCAACGTCCGGTTGCGCCCCGTTGCGCGCGCCAGCTCGGCCAGGGAGCGCCCCTTCGCGACCTGTCCCGTGACAAACCGGATCATGTCGGCCGTCGACAGATCCTCGCGCTGATCGTTCTCGATGAACTGATCGATGCGGACCCGTTCGATATCATCGGTCTTGCTGACGATCGCGCGGACCGGCACGCCAAGCTTCTGGCACGCACGCCAGCGCCGCTCGCCGAACATGATCCGGTAGCGCCCGTCGTCATCCCTTGGAGCGACGGTGATTGGCTGGAGCTGGCCGCGCTCCTTGATCGTCTCGGCCATTTCGTCGATCTTGGCCGGGTCGATCTCGCTGCGGACGTTCTCTGGATCGGGATACAGCAGCTCGGGGTCGATGAGCTGGACGCGATCGGCGTCCGCGACAGCCGCCTTCTCGCTGAAAACGTCGAAACCGGAAAAGTCTGTCATACGTGGCTCCCGATCCGGGCCATCGCTTCCTCGAGGAACGCGCGCATTGCGGGAAGCGAATTGCGCACGTCCTTATCGAAGCGCCACACCGGCACATGCTCTTGGATGGCCTGGCTGTAGTGCGCGCGTTCCGGAAGGACGGCGGTGAACAGATTGCGGCCGATCTTGCTCTTGATCGCGGCGAGCATGTCCATCTGATGCCGATCGTTGGCACGCACGCGATTGGGGACCAAGCCGACGACGTGGATCGGCGTGCGCCGCTTCCCATTGACCGTCGCGATCGAGTCCGAGACCTGCTTGGTTGCGGCAGGGCCGAATGGCCCCAGCTCGACGGGGACGATCAGGTGGTTGCACACCAGCAGCGCCGCGAAATTGATCCATGACCAAGAGGGCGGCGTGTCGATGACGCAGTAATCGAAATGCGGATCGAGCGCCGGAAAGTTGACATTGATGTTCGAAAGCGCGCGCGGGTAGTCCGCGTCATACTCGCCGCCCATGCGGTTCGAGTAGATCGCGAGCCGGGGAAAACTGGCGGGCGGGGTGTAGCCCGGTTCAAAGAGCGGCTTGCACGTGCCAAGGCTCTCGAAGTCGGCGAGCGCATCGGTCGCATTGCACTGGCGATCAAGGTCGAGAAACAGCACGCGATGGCCGGCATCGGCTAGATGCCATGCCACATGGCACGCGATCATCGTCTTGCCGGCGCCGCCCTTCTCGACGTTGATGGCGATAGTCTTCACGCGCTACCAGCCTCGATCGGAGTTGTTGTTCCAGTGGTCGTAACCGCGATAGTTCGAATCCGTCCGCGTGTTACGACGCGCCTCCTCATCCGGAGTGTCGCCACTCCAAATGCGCGGGCTCTTGCCGCCCCCGCCCCGGAGGACGGCCCAAGCGATCAGGACGAACAATCCGATCGTCAGTAGATTACCCAACATGGCCTTCGCCTCCGTCGCCTTGATGAAAGGCGCAACCTGTAATATACGATACCGCTAATGCCGTCAATATGCGGTATCGGTAATTACTAGGGCATTGGATGACGTCTAGCAATATCCGTTCTGTCGGTCGCCCTCCAATGGGGGATCAGACGCTTGCGCGGTTTCCAAAAGGCACGCTGGGGCGCATCAAATCGGTTCTTCGGGATGGCGAAAGTCAAGCCGACTTCATGCGCGAAGCGGTCGAGCTGGAGCTACGCCGGCGAGAGGGGCCGCCGGTAGGCGGCCCCGACCGCGCCTAGTCGCGATCATCCGAGCCCTTGGCGAGAACCGCAAAGCCGTCGGCGATCAGTTCCACCGTGTAGCGCTTGCCCTCGGCAGTGTCGTAAGAGTTCTGCCGGACGCGGCCCGTGATATGCACCAGGTCGCCCTTCTGAGCCTTCGCGGCGCGCTCGATCAGCTTGCCGAACAGAGTCACCTCGTTCCAGTGGGTATCCGTCACCCATTCGCCATTGTCCTGGCGGTTGTAGTTGGCGGCGACGTTCACCTTCGTCACCTTGTCATGCTCCGTGATCTTGCCGACGCGGCCGATGATCCGAAATTCAGCGATGTTCTGCATGGTCCTGTCCTTTCGATCGATCAGGCTCATTCCTGATGGGAATTGAAAGGGAGTGCAGTCGCCGCGATCAAGCGAAAAAACGGAGGGTCCGCGCAGCGGAAACCGTAGGCGCAGCCGGTTATTTGCTTGATCGTAGAAGGCGGCCAGCGCCCATTTTCCCATCGATTCAGGAAGAGCCGATCGAAGGGGCAGACGTGAATGTCGCGCGGGGGATCTCGGCGCCGTGGCTCAGTCGTGGCGCGGCAAAGGGATGGTCGACCAGTTCGACACGGCCGCGGGGGAAGGGAAGGGGGAACGCCGATGAAGAGGGCATTCGATCCAGATCGCGCGCTCTTTGGCTTGAAGACCTGGCGCTACGGCCGCGCTCAAGGTGAAAAAACAGCTCAACCAAGCACGAACGTGGCCATTTGAGCGCTACAGAAGCCGCATGCTCCCCTCGGGAGCACCGCGACGCGGAGCGGCGCGTCCGACGGATCGGTTAAGTGTTGTCATTGCGATTTGGCGCATCGGGTTGGGTTAGAGCATCCTCGCCGTCAGGCGTTAGAGCGTTGGCCGGCTAGGCCAACTCCATCTGTCCCTAGATTATATGAATCTAGGAGCGGTTGACCATTTTTTTGAGACTCTTGTTTCTCGATCGCGATGGCAAGGCTGTCCAACACGCGCCGCAAGCCTTCGTCCTCGATGTCCTCGGCAACCATCTGGCGAGGGGTGCGCCAGAGCCGCATGGTTTCGATCTCTTCGATGCGATCGACCTCACGCTGCACCACGTCATCGGGCAGCGGCACGGGCCGAAGAAAGCGCGGAAGGAACCGTGCGAGCCGGTTGGGGAAGCTCATGCGATAGACGTTCGACGTCTGCGCGTTGCGCGCCTTGGGGCGGTCGGCGGGTGGATCGATCGGAACGCATCGCCGCTGCTTCTCGATCAACCCCATCTTGGCGAGGATCGACAGGCCGCGCCCGACACTCGCGCGAGACAGGCCGCTCGCGGCCTCGATCCATTCCCAGGTTGGGAAAACCTTGCCGGCGCAGGTTCGGGCAAGCGTCGTAAGCTGCTCGAACACGCGGATCGCCGCTGGCGTTATCAGCGTGACGAGCCGTTCGTCCTCGGAGAGCTGGCGACCCTCGGCGCGCGCGAGCCGCCGCACGGCGTTCTTGCGCTTCAGCAGCTCCACGGCCTTCTTATAGAGCCGGTCGGTTTCGCCCTTCGCGTAGCTGTAGAAAAAGTCATCCTCGAACGTGCCGGCACGCCGGCTGTTCGGATGCACATGCGCGCGCGTCGGGTTTGGTGCGCCCGATCGCGATCTCGGCCGCGCGCGCTCAATGCGGTCGAGCGCCATGAAGCTCGCCTGCGCGAGTGAAACTGCTCCCATCGTCCGTCCCCTTCATCGGGGCCGGGACCAGGCAAAACTTGGGCGTGGCGCGAAGCGCGCTCCCTTGAACCGAAGCTCAGGAACGGGTATGAGGGGGGTGTCTTATGTCCCGATCGATGCCGCCAAGCATCGCTCATCACATTCCAGGGTGCCCGGCCTCGTGCCGGGCATTCGTTTATGTGGTCACGGCCGCTCCCTAATTCGTCGTCCGCCAGTTGCGCACGACATCGGTATTTTTTGCCGGAAGCGACGCGCCAGCGAAACAACTACAATTCGTGCTTTCGCGGACTAATGCAGGAAAAAGTTCGTGCTATCGCGGACCCGGGTCATGCGCGTTCGTGCTTTCGCGGACCTGACTTCGTGCTTTCGGGGACCGGCACTCGTGCTTTCGCGGACCAAACAAGGCCGCGATGAAGAATCGATTCGCAGCGCGCGCTTAGGCGGACATCAACGCCGGCTTCGGCGTAATTGTCACAGTCGTTGCGGTGGTATTCCGGCCTTTGCCCGCAACTGTCGCACTGGATGCAGTATCGCCCATGATGATGTGAAAGTCGGGGATGGCATTTGCGTCGGTAATGCCCTTCATTACGTGCCGGAAGTGCTTCAAGGAATTTTGGTAGCCGAGTTGAAGCCGCAAATCGTCCAGCCCGACTTGGACTGCACCACCCTTGCAGGTCGAAAGCGCGACCTCATAAAGCCGGCGCTCGACAGGTCCGAGCTGGAAATAGGAGGGCGAATATTCCAGCACGCGACGATCGCGCAGGATCGCACGGTAAAGCCAGTCGCACAGGCGAACCTTGACGCCCTTCAATCGCTTATCGCCGTTTTTGCTCTTGGTGTAGTGGAGCTGCGCTTCCGACAGCCAAGAGAAGAAGCCAGCTTGGCCCTCGCCACCCGCTTCGATGTTGGTCTTGATCTGCGTGCCCTGGAGTCGTTCCAGCGCATCGGACAGTCGCGAGTAGGAGCGCGCCGAGCCGTTGACGCCGGTCACGCGGAAAAGATCGTGAGCGGTAAAATAGAAGTCTTGGGCAACAGCCTCGCCGGCATCAAGTTTGGAGACCAGCAAGCTCGCTATATAGAGCAATACTTCCTTGTCGTAGATGGTAGCGACCCCGCGAGGGCCGGGACCGATCTCGATCGACACCGCGTCGGTCTTGTAGATCAGCGAACGCTTCCACGCCGTCTTGGACAAAGCGAAAAACGGATACGCCATCAACGACTGCTCGCCGCGGACCTCGGTCAGCAATGGGCTGTCGAGAATGAACAGGTCGCCTTGGCTCAGGTCACGCTCGGTCATGCCGCAATTTCCCGGGTCCGCGAAAGCACGAACGGCGGGGAAGGATGGTCCGCGAAAGCACGAAACGGACCGTCGTCCCCACGGAAGGCAGAGGGCAGAGTCAGCGATCGGTGCCAATCTTCGTGCTTTCGCGGACCGACGTGGTGACAGGCAGTGTCGGCAGTAACTCGTCTCGCAAACGATCGATTTTGAAGCGGCACCATATGAGAATGTGTAGCAGCCGCGCAGCGCGTATCAAAACACTTTCTCGATTGCGCCGTGTCGTGATAGGCGCGGAAGATGAGTTTTGAGAACGATTCATGCTGATCGGCTATGCGCGCGTCTCGACGCCCGAACAGGATCTGACGCCCCAGCTCGACGCGCTGCGCGAAGCGGGGTGCGAGCGGACCTTCACCGACAAAGCGAGCGGCGCCAAGGCGGACCGCGCCGGTCTTGCCGAAGCTCTGTCGCATGCACGTGCCGGAGACGTGCTGGTGGTATGGAAGCTCGATCGTCTCGGCCGAACGATGAAGGGGCTGATCGATCTGGCGGCGGACCTTGCTGATCGCGGCATCGGCTTCCGTTCGCTCACGGACGGCATCGACACTGGCGGCACTGCCGGCAAGCTCGTCTTTCACATCATGGCCGCAATGGCCGAAATGGAACGCGACCTCATCCGCGAGCGCACGACGGCCGCCTTGATCGTGGCGCGGCGCGAGGGAAGGGTAGGCGGCCGAAAGACGGTGATGACGCCCAAGCGGCTCGAGGCGGCCCGCAAGCTCTTGGCCTCGGGGATGACGGTGCGCGAGATCGCGCCGACGATCGGCGTCTCGGTGCCAACCCTCTACCGCCATTTCCCGGCGCCGGTGCAGGAAGCTATCAGCGCGGAAGGGGAAGGCCCTGGCGCGTGAACGTCTGGCTATTCACCGGCGCAGACGGGTTATCCGCTCTGACGATCGACGGGGAGGGGGCAAACCTCCCCGCCGAGCTGGGGCCGTGGACCAAGGTTCGGGCGATCGAATTGCACAATGATGGCCCCGACGAACAAGAGGCTATCGCCCTTATCGGCGAACATGGATTTTGCTGTTTCAACTAGGCCGCGATCTGATCCCATTCCCGCCATGATCCTTGCCTAACAATTATGCCATGACGATCATTCGGCACGCTATCTTCCCCGATGATATAGCGATGGTGCTAAGCATCTGGCGCGAGTTTATAGACAACTCGCCTGTCAATCTCGACTATCAGAACAATGATGCTGAGTTCGCCAGCCTACCCGGCAAGTATGCAGCGCCCAATGGGTGCGTGTTGCTCGCGGACCGCGCGGGCGATGTCGAGGGCTGCATCGCAATGCGCCAGGTTACTGCCGAAATATGCGAAATGAAGCGATTGTATGTTCGCCCCCAAGCACGCGGAAGTCACTTGGGTCGCGAGCTAGTAGAACGACTGATCGCCGAGGCTCGTGCCGTTGGCTACCGGGAAATGCGGCTCGACGTGCAGGCAAAGTCCGTCCCCGCTCGCAAACTGTATGAAAAAATCGGCTTCGTCGCGGCCGAGCCGATCTCATTCAATCCGGTGTCTGGAGCATCCTTCTTAGGTCTTCACCTATAACAACCCCTCGGCTTGGGTAGCCTGATTGGGCACCCGGCTTCGCTGTGCGGAATCTAAATGCGCGGCCGCGCCTCCGGTCCGCATCGATGCGCCGAATGGTGGATATGCTGTGTTCCCTTTCCGTTCCTTTGGGCGTTACAAGGGGGCGAAGGGAATCACCATGCTGCCACTGATGCAGCCGGTGCCGATCGCCGAGGTGCCGAAGGGGATTCTTCTACGCATCGTCGGCGCTGCGGGCGCCGGCTTTCCAAGCCCCGCCCAAGATTGGCAGGACGATGCGATAAGCCTGATCGAGCTGCTGCGTCTCGATCGAGCGGCGAGCTTCGTGTTCCGGATCAGCGGTAGCAGCATGATCGAGGCCGGAATCTACGATAACGACGTCGTAGTAGTCGATCGCGACACGCGCCCTGCAGAAGGGCATATCGTGATCGCGATCGTCGATGGCGGCTTCGTCTGCCGCCAGCTCGTCCAGCGCCGGGGCGCTCCGTTCCTCGAGGCGCGCAACAGTCAGCAATGCTATGAGCCGACCTCGGCCGAAGGCGTGGAAATATGGGGCGTCGTGCGGACCGGCGTTCGCGACTACCGGCGGTAGGCGGCATGTCCTGGGCGATCGTCGACGTTGCCAACTTCTATGTCAGCGCGGAGCGTCTGTTCGATCCGAGTCTGCGGGGCGTGCCGGTCATCGTCCTGTCGAACAACGACGGGTGTGCGGTTGCGAGGAGCGAGGAAGCGAAGGCACTCCACGTCCGTATGGGCGAGCCGGTTTTCAAGATTCGGGACCGGATCAAGCGCCACGGCATCCAGCTCCGATCGAGCAATTATGAGCTGTATGCGGATCTCAACCGCCGCTTCAATGCCGTCATCGCCGATCATTCCGACATGGTGGAAGTCTACTCGATCGACGAAAGTTTCTTCCGCTTGCCGGTGCTGCCGAGTGGCCTCGGCAACGTCGCGGCCGCGCACGCGGTCCGCGAGGATATAGCCCGATCGGTCGGCCTCCCGACCCGGATCGGCCTGGGTCCGACCCGCACACTGTCGAAAGTTGCGAATGCTTTGGCAAAGGCGACGGAGAAGGTGTGGGGAGGGGTGGTCGACCTTCACGACGTCGAGCTACGCCGGCGTCTGTTCGACCATTGGCCGGTCGGGGAAGTATGGGGCATCGGGGGCGCGCTGGAAGCGCGCCTTCGGCCCCTCGGCGTAAGGACAACGGCGGACCTGGCTGCGCTGCCGCCTGCGGTGGCGCGCGACGTGGGAACGGTGGTGCTGGAACGGCTTGTGCGCGAGCTGGGCGGCGTCGAGTGCGCCGACTTCAAGGTGGCGCCCGAACCGCTCAAGGCGACCGCGGTGACGCGCCAGTTCGGCGAGCCCGTCACCGATCTTGCCGAGCTGCGCGAGGCCATGGCGCGGCGCGCGGCGCGCGCGACCGATAAGATACGAGCGCAAGGGCTCGCCGCAAGCCGGCTGATCGCCTTCGCACATGGTTCGCGCTATCGGCCGAATCCGCCTTCGGCATCGCGATCGGCGCGGCTCTCTCCTCCGACCAACGACCCTCGCGTCATCGTCGGGATCGCGGGAAGGATGATGGAGGCGATGTTTCAGCCGGGGGGCGTCTATACCAAGTGCGGCGTGCTGCTGGAGGATCTAGCGCCGGAAGGGGAAGGGCAAGCGGACCTGTTCGCTGCCGCTGATCCCAAGGCACCCGCGCTGCTCGCCGCAATGGATAGCCTTAACACCCGCTTTGGTCGAAACACTATCGTGCTGGCCGCGCAAGGGTGTGGTGCGCGGTCGTTCGACACCAAGCGATCACAGAAGAGTCCGGCATGGACGACGCGGATCGGAGACATTCCGATTGCGCGCTAATGTCGCAATCGCGCGCGGTGAGTAGTGAATCGATCCGATCTGACTTCTTTTAAACCGGTTGCCGTTCACTGAGCGACGTCACTACGTAGAACTACGATGGAGGTTCGGCGTGGAAAACGTATCAGCTCTGTCGCTGATGCAAACGGCATTGGCGATCTATGATCGAAATGACGAGGGGGCGACAATCGCCGCCTGTCATCTTCAAGCCGCGATCGACGCGGCGACCGGGGCGAAACCCCTCAAACCCGGCGACGAGATCGATCCTGAGCTGTTGGCGGCGTTTGATGCCCGCATTGGGCGCGGAGGGAAACGCCCTCGCTAGTCGCCGTCAGCGGGTCTCGGCGGCGTCGGTTCGCCACGCGCCGCCTGTTCGCGGTGCGCAGCGTAGCGGCCAGCAAGGTCCAGATGGATCGCCTTAATCGCCGGGTCGGTTGCGGCGGCGGCCAAGTCAAGTTCCTGCTGCGCCCTGCGGGCATAATAAGTTTCGTCGTCGTCTTCCGCCAAAGTCGGTCCTCGTGGTTGGTCGTTGATCTATACCATATCCGCGTCAAATGGTTGAGATAGATCGGCAACGCATCGACGTGGCCTGTCAGCGACCTCGATCTTTGTCGCGCGGGGCCGGCGCTGGCGCAGGCCCTGCGCGACCGATTTCAGCGTCCAGCGTGCCACCCGACTTGATCCGATCGGCGACAAGCTGCCGCGTCGACTCCCCGATCGTGCCAACCATGCGCGCGCTGTCACCCCGTTCGCGAGCCGTCTGCATGGCGGCATCGACGATGGCCTGGGCGGGCGCAAGGCGAGGGTCCGCGTTATTCTTTTCCGCGCTGTTCTTCAGGAACAGCTCGGCAAGGCGCTCTTGCCCGGGTGCGGCGCCGGGGGGCAGGATCGGTCGCTCCAGCGCGCGGACCGCGCGCTGAAGCTGCGCCGTCTGCTGGCCGTTGATCTGCACGCCAAGCGCGGCCCCGATCTCACGCACGCGCTCCAACGGGGTCTGCTCACGACTGACCACGGCATCGACCTGTCGGATGCCAAGATAGGTGAGAAGATGCGCTTGGTAGATCGGTCCTTTGGGGTGGCGGACATAGGCCAGCTCGGTGCGGGCGTTCGCGATCGTCGCGGACGGCGCACCTTGCTTTATCAACCCGCGCAGGCGTTCGGTCGCCTGCTGGCGGGCAGCGGGCAGATAGCGCTCCAGCTCTTCGCGCGCCTTGGCGAGCGTAACCCGGTAGCGCTGCCCTTCGGGCGGCGCGCGCTTGGGGAGCATCGCGATCCCGGCGGGGCCGATACGCGCCTCGGGCGCAAGGTCGCGCCGGACCGCTGCGGCGGCCAGCACCGCCGCCATGCCGCGATGGTCTCCCGTCAGGAATCCGTGACGGGATGCCTCCATCCACTTATCCTTATCGATCGCGGCGATGCGGATCGGAAAGCCCGCCTCGCGCGCGATCTGCGCCGCGTGATGCCGCATGGCGCGGCCATTGCCTTCGCGGAAGGGGTGAATGGCGTTGATCTCGTTGATGTGGTTGCCAAGGCGATCGAAAAACTCGTCTCGAGGAACGCCGCGAAAGCCATTCTTCGCGCCCATATCCGCGAACAGCTTGTCGAGTTCGCGCGCGAGATAGGGGACAGCCGCGAAGCTCGATCCGCCCTTGGCGATATTCACGGTGCGGTCCTGGCCCGCCCAATCGTAGAGGTCTTGGAACAGGTGGTTGTGAAGGGCACGATAGCCCTCGGCCGTGGCCGGAAAAGAAAGGCGCGCGGCCTGTGCGCCGCGCGCCTGCGTTAGTCGACGCTCCGCCTCGGTAAGCGTCTTATCGTCGGTGATCCCCAGCTTGTTCCGAAGCGTCTCGGTTCCCGGGTAAGTGTAAGGATCGCCCGCCAAGGTTAGGCTGCGATCTGGCGCGTTCCGGGCTTGTAGAGGTCGAGAATGATCGACGACATCAAGTCGGGCGGCACGCCTTCGTCGAGCATCATCGCGAACATCGCATCCTCGTCGGCGGTCGGCGTCATATCCTCGATCGCGAGATTGGCCCGCGCTTCGGCGACATCCTCGCGCCACAATGCGACCTGCTCTGCAGAGCCGCGCTCAAATTCCATCTGGCGGATGCGCCCACGTAGCGTTTCAAGATCGATCTGTGCCATCGCGTCATCCTTTCCACCTGGGACATTAACCCTTCCAACGCGATTTCTCAACAAATCACTCGTCTTCATCGGCACTCATTTCGTCATGTGCCGCGCCCGTTCGGGCGCGGCTTATTGCGAACAAGTATCAGTATTCACTTGCTAACATGATCGTCAGCACGCGCTTGGTCTGCTGCTCGTCCCAAGGTGCCTCGCTGCCATAGGTCAAGCTGGTGTCGTAATAATCCACCTTCCAGAAAACCGTCTCGGCAATGGCCTTGTCGTCGCTGGGCCGGTCTTGCGTCCAAACACCGCTCGCGAGCCGGTAGACCGCCCCGAAGTCGTGTTCACCATAGGGGTCATTGTCGCCGTCGAAACGCGAGAAGCCTGCAATTGCTGCCAGTGCTGCGAAGCGGTCGGCATCGGGGAGGGCGTGAAAGCCCATGGTGACATTGGCGATCGACGCGACGCCGGGGCTGCTCCGCGCCGCGTCGTTCAGTCGGCGAATGGTGTCGAGTTGTTCGGGGGTCTGCATGACTGATCCTCCTTCTGGCATGGGCCGCAAGGCCGCTCGGCCTCACGGCCCTGCCGTTCCGGCGAGGAACGGGATGGGGAGGGGGAGCGAGAATCTACCGCTGGCGCGGGCGAGCCGCCCTAGCGCGGCCGGCGGCATGCGCCGGGTGCTGCGCTTGGCGGATTACACGGGCGGTCGATTGTCGTTCGGGAACGAAAGGGCAGCGCCCTTGGTGTTCCCCTCGGCCGACGCAGCTCGCTTGCGAGGCTGCGGCGATCGGCGGGGGTTTTCGCGCGTCCAGCGCGGCCGTCACCCTGCCGCGATCGTAATCGCGTCGATCGCCACGTCTCCCCGGTATCGCGAAACATCAACCCGCGGTGACGCGGAGCCTCGTCCAGCTCGCCGGCGCTGCGCCGTCGGCGAGCATGATCGCGCCGGGCCTGCGGGGCAGGGCCGGCGCGATGGTCGCCCCGGTGTTAGGTGGTGTCGCCGAGCGGGCGCGGAGCGTCCAGCCTCCGCGCCCGCTCGGCCCGCAACCTCTCGACGAGCTTCAAATCTCGATGCGTCTGGATCAGCCGCTCCAGCGCCTCGATCGGCAAGCACGCGGGATCGAGGCGGGGGCCGCGCTCGCGCGCCCGATCTCGGCCGAGCGCGAGCAACCGTCGCCGGTTTCGGACCTCCATCAACAGCACGCCTAGCTCCGCCTTGGTAAACGCGCGCTCAAGGCCGTAGAGGTAGCCCGAGAAACTGTGGCGCGCTGCCGCCAACAGTCCTTCGGCCCGCTCAAGATCGTCGTCATGGCGACATTCGCGGATGCGCTCGGCCGTCAACGCGCGCGCGCTCTCCCGGACACGGTGGTAATGGTCGCCACTGGCCATCTCGATCGCCAGCAGGTGCCCGACTTGCCGCACCCAGGATGCCATGCTGACCCACGCATAGGGCTTCGCGCTGGCCTTTTCGGGGCGACGATATTGGTGGTCGGCATGGTGCCGGGGTGGGCGCTTGTCGCCGTAGAAAAGGTCGGGCTGGCGGGCGCTCATGGCCGGTCGCCCCGGATGCGGCGGATGTGGAGCGTGGCTTTCTTAAGATGATATTCGACGCCGGTGACGCTCAAGCCATAGCGCACCGCCAATTCAGGCCGCGTGATGCCCTCTACGCGGTTCAGCAGGAATATCTCGCGGGTGCGCGGAGGAAGGCGGGCAAGGCTTGCTTCGACGCGGCGCAACAGATCGACCGCCTCAAGCTGCGCGAGGGAATCAGGCCCACTTAGATCGAGGCTGTCGATTGGCGTATGCCGATCGGCGTGCTGCCGCGTCCGTGCGCGCCAACGCTCGATCACGAGGTTGGCGGCCGTCCGCATCAGGAACGCTTCGGGACGATCGGCCCTTCGGCCAACGGTCCTGCAAAAGCACTCCTGCACCATGTCCTCGGCTTCATCGGCGAAACCCTTGTGGCGGAAGTAGCGCCGCAGCTTCGGCGCTTGGCGATCAAAGACGCTCTCGATAGGCAGTCCGATCGAAGGGGTAGGGGTTGTTCCCATAGATTTTCCTCCGGCATGGGCCGAAAGGCCGCTCGGCCTCACGGCCCTGCCTGTCCGGCGAGGACGGGATGGGGAGGGGGAGCGAGAATCTGTCGCTGGCGCGGGCGAGCCGCCCTAGCGCGGCCGGCGTCGCGCGCCGGGTGCCGCGCTTGGGGGATTACACGGGCGACTGATTGTCGTTCGGGAACGAAAGGGCAGCGCCCTTGGCGTTCCCCCGGCCACCACGACAAAAGGGCCTAGTGGCAACGAACTGCCACGCTCCGCCAAGCGGCGGAACTTCTGCAGGCGGCCTAAGGCCGCTCGCGCTGCGCCTCGGCAGCATCGCGAAGCATCGCCCCCCAACAGGCGATAAGGAGCCCTTCTTCGGCCGAAGTCTCCTTGGTCACTGTCGCATAGATGCCCAAGAGATTGGCCACCTCGTCGAGCGGGGGTCCGCCTTGGCGCGCCAGCAATGTCGCCATGACTGCCAAGGCGCCGCCGATCGCGCGGACGAGCGCCGGATCGGCGCGAAGCTCCGGGGTGTCGGCGTCATCATCCGGCAGCTCGTCCCCCGCTCCTGTCGCGGTGCCGCGCTCGGCGACGTCGATCGCCATCTGCAGATGGACGGCCGCGATACTATCGCCGGCCTCGTCGAGCATTGAAATGGCTTCGCGCATGAGGGCGATGGCGGGTCGCCGCGACGAAGCCGGATCGTTCATGCAAAGCCTTTGCGGTGCAGCAGAGCGGGGGCGGGGGTCGGGCTCGCCTGCATGTCGGGTTCGCCGGCCCTGCTCACGACAATGGCGTTCTTGCCCGAATGCTTGGCACGATACATGGCCTGGTCCGCGCCCTGCATCAATTCGGCGATGTCGCGGGGAACATGGGGCGGTATCAGCAGCGCCCCCATGCTGCACGTCACTGGATGCCGCGAGCCGGCCAGGACGGCTGTCAGGCGGGCATGGATGTCGGCTGCAAAGCCTTGGGCCTCGGCGATCGACGGCACGCGCATAAGCAGGGAAAATTCATCGCCGCCGATGCGACCGATAAGATCTTCCCGGCGCATGATCGAGGAAGCGCCCTTGGCGAACGTGGTGAGAACTTCGTCGCCGGCAAGATGGCCCTCCGTGCTGTTCACGGCTTTGAAATCATCGAGGTCGAGGATGGCGAGCAGAAGAGTGTGATTGGTATGCGCCGCATCTTTGATGGCCGTGGCGCACCGTCGCTCGAAGACTTGCTTGTTCAATGTGCCCGTCATGCGATCACGATGGGCGTGAAACTGTTCGCGGTCGTAGGAACGGCGGAAGCTGGTGATCGCCGATGCGAGGAAGATGAATGTCGAGATACGGACGATGACCCGCATAACAAGGATCTCGGGAGTGACGGGCGAAGAAGCCCGCAGTCCGGCCATCACGGCGAGAAAGGCTGTGAGAACCGCGACGAAGTGGCCCTCTCGCGCTCCCAGGCCCCATGCCGCACCGCAGATGATCGGCATGTAGAGCGGTGCGAAGCCAACGTCGGGCACCAGGTGGTCAAGCGCAGCGACAGCCCCGGTCGAGGTGACGATCGCGAGCCAAGTCTTTTCTCTCGACAGAGCTTCAAGATACCCGGCCAATCGACCGACGGGTAAATGGCTGTTCATGCACGGTTTCCAGCTTCGGCAAATTCCCATCCTAACAACGGTTCGTAAAATGATACTTAAAACCCGTCGCCTTATAACCATCTCGCGGGCGATTTATGAAGGGTGAAACGCACCCATCCCGGATGCTTACGTGCTATCGTTGCTGCGAATATCCGCCGATACCGGAAAGCCCTTGGCCTCAGCCAACAGAACTTTGCTTATGACATCGAAATGGATCGAACCTATTTCGGCGGCATCGAGCGCGGAGAGCGTAATGTCGCCATCGACAATATTGAAAGGATAGCGGCGGGTCTGAAGATCAGCCCCTATTTGCTGCTGATCGATCCTGGCCCCTCCGATAAAGGGGCGGAGAACCTTTCGGAATAAACCAACATGGAAACGCCCGCCCGCTTGGGCGGTCCGCATGGTCGATTTTCTGCTTTCGTTCTCGCCTCGGCTGACTCATAGAATCGTCATGCCGATCATGGCCGAACATCGCTGGCTATATCCGATCGACTGGCCCGAGCTGTCGAGGCTGATCCGCTTTGGCCGCGCCAAAGGGCGCTGCGAGCATTGCCGGCGTCCGCACGGTGCAAGGGTGTTCCACCTGGGCGACGGCCGATGGTGGGACGCCGATCGCCGGCACTGGCGCGATGGGCGCGGACGCCGGGTGCGCGCGCCGGATCGTGATCTCGCGACGATCGTCCGCGTCACGCGGGTCTATATCGCCTGCGCGCACCTCAACCATGATCCAACCGACAACGGCCCGCGCAACCTCGCGGCTCTGTGCCAGCGGTGCCACATGATCCACGATGCCGCCGAGCATCGCCGGCGGCGCTGGCTCAACGCCTACCGGCGCCGCGCCTTGGGCGATCTGCTGGCGCGGCTCGATGCCGCGTCGGCGGGGTCGGGTGTGCCACGTGGCACACCTGCAGCGGCTCTAGCGGCCAGCTAGAGCCGCATATCGTCAGTTCTTGGTCGAGACGCCGAGCTTGCGACGGCGGGGCTTCGGCGCTGCGGCCTCCGGCTCTGGTGGCGGGGGAGGCGGCGAGGCCGGCTTGCGGCCGAGCCCGATCTTCTTCGCCATCGTCCGGCGCTGCTCGCTATAGGCGGGCGCGACCATCGGGTAATCGGGCTTGAGCTTGTAGCGGGCGCGATATTCGTCGGGGGTGAGGCCGTTCGTGGACAGGTGGCGGCGGAGCGTCCGATAGGGCTTTCCGTCGATCATGGAGATGATGCGATCGGGGGAGGCGAGGGACTTTCTGGCGGTCACGGCGGGGACATGCTGTTCGCCGGCCTCGGCCGGTGCGTCCTCCGACGGCGCGCCGGTGCCGGCGCGGAGCTGGGCGAGCGCGGCGTGGACGGCGTTCAGGAACGCCGGCACCGCCTCTGCATCGGCCCGGGTGTTGGGGTTTCCGAGCCATGCGGCGGTCAGCTCGGTCGCCAGCTCGATCGTGCTGATGCCGTTCTCGGTCTGCTCGCTCATTCTGTCCCGCCCCGTTTTCAGGATGAAATGCCATCCTGCTATTGGTTGTTAAGCCCGGAAGGCGTATATCGGAGTCGGTCTCGTATCGACGTCAGTCCGATGCACCATCCTGAGCCCGTCGAGCTGCTACTCGGCGGGCTCAAACTTTATGGCATCGAAAAAAAGGGACGGGAACCCTGCTAGGCCCCCGCCCCCCGTCAGGGTCGAATTACTTCTTCCCTAACGTGACGATCGCGACGACCAGCGAAATGCCGGCCAACACGACCATGATGGTCTCGAATGTTGTCAATCCAATACACCTCCTTTGACCGGCGAGATTGCGGGGGAGCTGCTACATCCGTCCGCTGCCGATCGAGGTCATTCTAACCGATCCACTTTGGTGCTGTCCGTATTCATGACACGCTCTCCGATCACATTCTCGTGAAGTCGCCACGGCGCCGCCCGGCCTTGGTCGGGCGGCGCCGCGCGGTTCCGCCAGGAACAGCACGGCGCGCCCGCCATGCGAATGCGTGGCGGGCGCGCTGGCGACGGGGCTGCCGCTGGAAGGTTGGTGGAGGAAAAGGGGGTCCGATTAACACCGGACCCCCCGCTCGGCGGTTAGGCCATTTCGTCGTCGGCCATTTCGTCCTCGTCCATGGCCTCGATGTCGTCGCCATACATATCCGGATCGACGTCCTCGGGGTTGCGCTCGGGCTGGTCGAAAGCACCGATCTTCATGGGCGCGGGAAGCCAATTGGCAGGCAGGCGCTCCGACACGTTGACGGCAAGGTCGGCCTTCTTCTTGATCGTCGCGCAGTTCTCAGCGCTGGGGGCACCGCATTCCTCGCGCAACAGGTCGATCATCGCAGCACGGCGCATCTTGTCGAACAGGCCGATAGGGGCGGACCAACGGGCGGCAATGTCCACGCCGCTCGCTCGCGCGATCTGCTCGAATTGGTGGTGGCGCATACCGGGGGAGCCACCCGAAAACACCGTGCCGTCCACCGTCATCGCGACAAGCCCGGCGAGCAACGCCATCTTGTCCTCGGTCCCCATGCTGCGGATCGCCTCGAAGCGACCTTCGGCGGGAATGGAAGCGAAGCGGGTTGCCATCGTTTCCTCGACAGGGCGAACATCGCTGGTCGCCATAAGCTCGTCGGGAACATCGGTTGCGACCGTCTTGGCCTGAACCTCAATCGCCATCTGATAGCTGTGCGCGCCGTGGAGCAACTGGCCCGCGAGACTGTCCAGCATGATGTCGAGCGCCAGCATAGGGTCGGCCGCGACCGCCTCCTGCACGATCTGCGTCTTGATGCGCGACAGGTCCGCGAACAGGCTGTTGCTGTAGAGCGGCGTCGGACCGTCACTCGACGCCTTGGGCTTCGGCTCTGCCTTCGCGCGATAGAAGCTCTTGCCGAGCGAACCATCGTGCGAAATCCACAGCGCCACACCGCCGACCGCCACCTGCTCGGCGTTAAAGGCGCGCAAGCCCTCGTTGATCGCGTCCCGCTCGTCGGACAGTGGGTCGATGCGGTCGCTATCCTCGCCCTCGGCTTCGGCGATGGCCTCGATTTCGGCATCGATCGCAGCAAGCCGTTCGGCTTCGGCCTCGCTCGGCTCGCGCGTGGCCGGATACATGCTGCCCTTCATGTAAAGGTCATAGGGCCGGTCCAGTTGCGCGCGGACCTCATGCCAACCGATCGCCCGATATTCGTCCGCGATGGCGTCCAGCTTTTCCTCTGCCAATTCCTGCACAAGCTCGGGCTGGTCGGCAAAGCCTTCGGCCCCTTGGCTGAACAGGTCCACCGTGATCGTCCCGCCCTTGGCCTCGTAGGCTTCGCGGCTGACGAAGATGAACGCGCCGCTGGTGGTGTCCACCTTCTCCGTGGTGAGCATCCGCCGGATCGTGTGGGCGTGGCCGTTCGCCGCCTTGCAGACCTTGATCTGCTGCTCGTGGTCGTCGGTGAGGGTGAGCGCACGTGCCGCCTCAAGCGACAACTGGTCCTTGGCGATAAGGTCGATCAGCGACGGTGCGAGCGCGGAAAGACGGAGCATCTTATAGACGAAGCTGACCGCCTGACCGAACCGGGCCGCGATTTCCTCCGCGTCCATGCCGGTATCGCGCAGCGCGGCAAAGGCCCGGATGCTGTCTGCCGGGTGCATGTCCTCGCGCTGGAAATTCTCCGCGAGCGACAGTTCGATGGCCTCTTCCTTGGTGCGAAGCTCGACGGCGAAGGTATCGCTGTTCTTGATCCGCTTGCGCTTGGCGAGTTCCTTGAGGCCCCGATAGCGCCGCCCTCCGGCGAACACATAGAACAGCCCGTCTTCCTCATAGGCGACGAGGTTCTGCAACAGGCCGTGCGCGTCGATGTCGTCGGCCATGCTCTCGATGGCGGAAGGCTTCACGCGGCGCTGATTGAGGGGCGAAAGGCGAAGCTGCGACAGCTTGGGGGTGATGATAGCCATGATGAAAACTCCTGATCTGTGATGATGTCGATGGGGGAGGGGTCAGCCTTCGAGGGCTGCGAGTTCGTCAAATTCGGCGGATGCGCGCTTCGCGCCGTCGCCCGCGTAGGTCGCGCCGGTGCGCGGGTAGAAGAAAACCCGCTCGCCCTTGGCGTAGGGAATGCCGTCCGCGCTGGTCCCGTCCACCTTGGCCCGTTTCCAGTAGGGATCGCCTTTGTATCGGGTGTAAGCCATTGTCCTTTCTCCTTCTTTCGAGGCGCAGCCGGTTGCCGCTGCAACCGGGTCTGCCTCTCCGGCGAGGAGCGGGATGGGGAGGGAGGAGGAAAATCGATGGCCTGGCGCGGGCAGGCCGCCCTAGCGCGGCCGACGCCCCAACGGGCGTCGGGTGCCGCGCTTGGCGGACCACACGGGGCTGTCTATTTTCCTTCGGGAACGAAAGGGCAGCAGCCCTTGGCGTTCCCTTGACGCTCATGGCCTCCGGGGGAGGGCATTGGCGCTCAGCAAACTGAAATCCGCGCGTCGGCGCGTCCGTAGGTGTGCCACGTGGCACACCTCACGCGAGGATCGTGACCCTTTGGGAGTGCGCCGTTGTGGCGCGAAGAAGAAAGGAGTGTTCGAATGAACTGAGCTTACTGGCGTAGCTTATGCCTGACCGACTTACCGGTGCTGGTGATGAACCGGCTGAGATTCCGAAAGGGAAACGGGACCATAGCATGTCGGGGAATGGATCGAAGTCGGGTGCCGCAACCTGACGGTTGACCAACAGGCAAGGTGTGCATGGTGAAGACTGGATTGTCTGAATCCCAGATTCCAGCGGCTATCAGGTTGGCGATGGTGAACGCGGTTGTCACACCATTCCGAGCGGAGCGAGGAGCACGTCCCAGTGAATCGCTGCCAGTCCGCTCGGCGCAGCCCCGGTAAGGGGATTAAGGAAACGAACGGGGCACCTAAACACGCCGCGACTCCTCACTCGCGCAACTGCGGGATCGCCTAAACAGGACGGCTTGTTCGGACCTGCATGGCGACGGAGCCGTCATAGTAGTCAAATGCCCGGTGTAATGGCCGGGATAGCCGCCGCGAGGCGGACGGAGCAGCGGTATAAGCGGGAGTGATCCTTGTCGAAATCCGCAGCATCCGGGCGAAGGACGGCAGTTCTGTAACCTCGATGAATCAAGGGAAAGGGATTGCTGATGCAGACCGCTACTATCCTGAGACGGATCGAGACGCTTCCGGCCCTGTCGCGGGCGGGCAAGCGGATCAATGGTCTCCACCGCCTCATGCGGTCCCGCTGCTTATATGAGCGGGCCTATGACAGAGTATCCCGGAATCGGGGTGCCATGACGCCGGGAGTAGACGGCCAGACCTTCGACGGCATGACGCTGGCAAGGCTTGATCGTTTGGTCGAACGCGTGGCGGATGGCCGTTACCGCCCTCGTCCAGTGCGGCGGGTCTATATCCCCAAGGGCAATGGTAAAATGCGCCCATTGGGCATCCCTACGGCGGATGATCGCATCGTTCAGGAGGCGGCGAGAATGATCCTCGCGGCGATCTATGAGCCTGTGTTCTCGAAACATAGTCATGGGTTCCGCGCGGGTCGCTCCTGCCACACGGCTCTCGAAGAGATCCGCAAAACCTGGACGGGTGCGAAATGGCTGATCGAAGTGGATGTTCGCGGGTTCTTCGACAACATCGACCATGACATCCTGCTCGGCCTCTTGGCCCGGCGCATCGATGATCCTGTGTTCATCGATCTGATCGGAACAATGCTCAAGGCAGGGTGCATGGACGAATGGAAGTTCGAACGGACCTATAGCGGCACTCCACAGGGCGGGGTCATCTCGCCCTTGCTTGCCAACATCTATCTCCATGAGCTTGACTTGTTCATGGAGGAAATGCGGGCGGGCTTCGACAAGGGCGTCAAACGGCGGGCCAATCCTGCCTATGCTGCTCAGGGCCAGCAGATCGCCGCACTTCGTAAGAAGATCGACGCAATCCGTGCCGGTGGCGCGGACGAGGCAGAAGTCCGGGCCTGTCTGGCTCGGATCGAAACCATCAATCGGGATCGACGGAAAATATCATCCGTCGATCAAATGGACCCCAACTTCCGCCGCCTGCGCTATTGCCGCTATGCCGACGACTTCCTTGTCGGTGTGATCGGCAGCAAGGCGGACGCCGTCCGGATCATGGCCGATATACAGCACTTCCTCGCTGAGCGGCTCAATCTGGCGGTATCACCGGAGAAAACCGGGGTTCGCGATGCGTCGAAGGGATCGCCGTTCCTTGGCTTCCATGTATGCGCCTTCACGTTGCGCTCCGCCGGCACGATGGCGGGACGGCAGAAGGTCGGCGGTGGGATGCGTCGCGTCCTTCGTCGGCCAACGCGGGGGAATATCAAGCTGTGGGTGCCACGGGATCGGGTCTATGGGTTCTGCAGGCGGAAAAAGCTCGGCAACCTCGACAAGAGGAATGGCCGAGCACGTCCGCAGTTCCTCGACTCCAGTGTCGCGGAGATTATCGTTGCCTATAACTCGGAGTTTTGTGGCTTCGCCAACTATTATGCGATCGCCGATGGCGTAAAAGCGTCGCTCGACAAACTTGAGCTGGTCATGTTCAGGAGCTTGTTGGCGACGATATCCTGTCGACGGCGTACGAGTAGAAGGCAGGTCATGAAATCCCTGAAAATGGGGGCGGACTATGGTGTCACCACCATGGTCCGGGGCAAACCGCGCGTCCACAAGGTGTGGAAGCTGAAACATCTGATCGTGAAGACGTGGGGCAATCCCATCGTCGATACCATCACGGTCGGCTCGCGCATTGCGCAGAGTTCGAACGACCTCGTTACCCGCCTCACCGCTGAAGAATGCCAAGCATGCGGCGATACCGATGGACCGTTCGAGATGCATCATCCCAACCGCCTGAAAGACAAACGGGGCGACCAACTGACACTGTGGAAACAATCGGCGCGGCGGCGCAGGACCATCGTTCTGTGCCGCAAATGTCACGTCGCACACCATGGTGGTCGGATGCCCGACAGAATGGAGAGCCGTGTGCATTGAAAGGTGCAAGCACGGTTCGGGGGGAGGCGCTGGGGCGTCCTCGAAAGAGGCGTCTCGCGCCCACCCTAC
>NZ_JBANFL010000026.1:0-53930 GCF_037154135.1 Sphingobium aquiterrae | reverse complement strand
CACGCAGGATCGCTATGATCTGCTCCTCGGTAAATCGACTGCGCTTCATCGTCGTCCTCCTTCATGAAGGACTCTAGCTCAGACTGGAGGAGTTTCTGGGGAGCACGTCAGCGGCAAAGCTGACCAACACGACGGCAGGCTAAGGCCGCCATCTTCCAGTACATCAAGGGGTTTTATAACACCCCAGGACGCCATTCATATCTGGGCGGTATCAGCCCCTCGCATTCGAGGCCAAGGTGGCATAATGAGACAGGTGACCGGCACAAAACCGTTACAAGTCCAAAATGACCGATGATGATCAGGCGATGACCAGCCCTATCCGTTCCGTCACGACCCAATATGCCGGTTGGTCGACCATGAAGCTGGTCGAATTCGCGCTGGAATCGGGCGTGTATGTGAAGCGGCATGTGGAGGACCACGGACTTGCGGTCGGTGTGCTTCCCTATGATCCTGATCGGCGCTGTGCGCTGGTTATCTCCATGCTGCGCGCGCCGGTGTTGCTCGCGGGCGAGCCGAGCATTTACGAGGTGCCGGCGGGGCAGCGCGAAGCGGACGGCGCGGAGGAAAGCGCACGGCGAGAGGCGCTTGAAGAAGTCGGCGTGTCTCTGCGCACGTTGGAAAAGGTGATCCATGCCTGGTCGATGCCGGCCATCTCCAGCGAACGGATATCGCTCTATCTCGGCGTCTATTCGGCGGCTGACCGGATCGCACCGGGCGGCGGCCGCGCCGACGAAGAGGAGGAGATCACGGTGGCTGAGGTAGCGCTTGACGATCTGTGGACCCTCTATGCGCGCGGTGATCTCACCGATATGAAGACGGCGTTCCTCCTTCAGGCGCTTCGGCTGCGTCGTCCCGATCTTTTCACCGTGGCCCTGTCGGGTTAGATGCGCGTGCGCATCGCATCGATAGCGGAGATTTGGACATTGGCGTTCGGAACGGCGCGGGATAAGAGAACAGCAGATGCGCATCGCCCTGACCGTTGAAGCCCTGTCGCCAAATCTTTCGGGTATCGGCCGTTATACGTGGGAGCTTGCAAGCCGCATCGGCCGATCGGCATCCATCGACGACCTGACATTCTATCGGGATGGCCGGATGTGGACGGATCCTGCGGTTTTCCTGTCCGATGCCGCAAGCCCGTCGCGGCGGCGCCGGTTCCGGCTACCGCGCCGCCTGCGCAAATATGTTGAAGATCGCGGCCTGCGCGATCGCCTGTTCCATGGCCCCAACTACTTCCTGCCGCCACGGGTCGAAGGCGGCGTGATCACGGTACATGATCTGTCGGTCTTTCGCTTTCCCGAAAGCCATCCGGTCGAGCGCATTCGCCATTTCGAACGGGAGTTCGCATCGTCCATCGCGCGCGCCGCGCATGTCATCACCGATAGCCGCACGGTGCGCGATGAGGTGATCGCGTTTGCCGGGCTCGCGCCGGAGCGGGTCACGGCAGTTCCGCTGGGCGTTTCGGAAGCCTTTCGGCCGCATGAGGAAGACGTCTTGCGTCCGGTGCTCGGCCGCTATGGGCTGGAGCCGGACCGTTACGCGCTATGCGTGTCGACGCTTGACCCTCGCAAGAAGATTGAGGAGTTGCTGGCGGCTTGGATGGATTTGCCGCCGGATCTGCATCGCATGTGGCCTCTGGTCGTGATCGGATCGAGCGGCTGGCTGAGTGATGATCTGCAGGCGATGCTGGCGCGCGGGGCCGAAAAAGGATGGGTCAAATATCTTGGTTTCGTGCCGGAAACCGACTTGCCCGCCCTCTATGCCGGTGCGCGGCTGTTCGTCTATCCATCGATCTATGAGGGTTTCGGGCTTCCGCCTGTGGAGGCAATGGCTTCGGGTGTGCCGGTCGTCATCTCGTCTGCAGCCTGCCTGGTCGAGGTGGCGCAGGGGGCGGCTCTCCAGGTGAAGCCGGAGGACCGGGAGGCATTTGGCAAGATGCTGGTGCAGGGACTTACCGACGAAAGCTGGCGTGCTTCGGCGCGGAGGCAGGGCCTTATAGTAGCGGCATCCTATTGCTGGGACCGTTGCGCGACGGAAACCGTTTCTGTCTACGTCAATACAGTTGCGTCCCGGTGACGGCAGGCATAATGCACGGCCAGTGTTTGAAGGATTATCTATGCTGAAGGTTTCTGAACTCGCGCCCCGGAATCGGGGAAGCAGGGTTCGCGCGGCGCTCGTCGTCGCATCGGCTCTTGCCCTTGGCGGGTGCGCCGCCATGAGCGCATCCGGCCCCACCACCGGGCAGATCGAAAAGTTCAGCAAGGATGCTTCTTCCTACGGCATTCGCGTGATCGACGTGACCGAAGTGGTTGCGCGACGCGTTTCTGAAGCCGGGCGCCCAAAGCTGTTCTCGGACACGCTGGGCGACGCCATGCCGGTTGGCGCGCAACTTGCGCCAGGCGACCAGTTGGACATCACCGTGTGGGAAGCGCCGCCGGCCTCGCTGTTCGGTGCGACAGGTCTGGAGACGCGCTCGACCGGAGGGCTCAATCAGGCGTCGAAGGTGACGGCGCTTCCCGAACAGATGATCGATTCTACAGGGCGCATCAATGTGCCCTTCGCCGGAAGCGTCCAGGCGGCTGGGCGCACCCCGCGCGAGATCGAGGCCGACATCACCAACCGCCTGCGGTACAAGGCGCATCTGCCTCAGGTGCAGGTGCGGCTGATCCGGAATGCGACGGCGGACGTGACCGTGGTGGGAGAGGTGGCGCAAAGTTTGCGGATGCCGCTGTCTCCCAAGGGCGAACGCCTGCTCGATGCACTTGCCGCCGCCGGTGGCCTGCGTCAGCCGCTGGGCAAGACCAGCGTCCAGGTGACGCGCGGCAATGTCGTCCAGGTATTGCCCATGGACACGGTGGTCCGTGATCCGCGCCAGAATATCGTGCTGAAATCCGGAGATGTCGTCACCGCATTGTTCCAGCCTTACAGCTTCACGGTGTTGGGTGCGGCCGTGCGCAACGAGGAAGTCAATTTCGAGGCGCAGGGCATCACCCTTTCGCAAGCGCTGGGCCGCGTAGGGGGGCTGCAGGATTCGCGGGCTAATGCGCGGGGCATCTTCATCTTCCGCCTGGAAAATCCGCAAGCCGTGGACGCCACTGCGCTCGCCGCAGGGCCGCTGACGCCGGAAGGTAAGGTGCCAGTGATCTATCGGATCAACCTCAAGGACCCCGCGACCTTCTTCATCGCCCAGAGCTTCCCCATCCGCGATGACGACGTGTTGTATATCTCGAACGCGCCGCTTGCCGATTTCCAGAAGTTCGTTGGCATCGTTTCATCGCTTGTTTTCCCCGTCCTCAGCGTGGAAAACAGTTTGAACAACAATTGATCGGCTGACAGCACATCGACGGTCCAAAAGGGTAGGGCGAAACGGCCATGGGCGATCTGCTGCTCGATGTCAGCCGGATGATCTGGCGCATGTCGACCGGTCGGATGCCGACCGGCATCGACCGGATATGTCTTGCCTATATGGATCATTATGCGCATCGGGCGCAGGCGGTGGTGCAGAAGGACGGATGGCGGCGCATCCTGACGCCGGCCGCGTCACAGGCGATGTTCGCCCTGATCCGGCAGGCGCCGCCGCAGTTCAAGCGAAAGGTGGGCATGCTGCTGGCGCGCTCCACCGTGCAGTCGCCGGCCGTGCAACGCGGCCGTGGCCGCATCTACCTTAATGTCGGACATACCGGTCTCGATCACCCTGGGCTGGAGCGGTGGGCGGCGCGGCTCAATGTGCGGCCCGTGCTGCTGGTGGCTGACCTTATTCCCGTGACCCATCCCGAATTCTGCCGGCCGGGCGAGAAGGAAAAGCACGAGCAGCGGATGGAGAACCTGTTGCGGGCCGGAGCAGGGGTCATCGGCATTTCACAGGACACGCTCGACGAACTCAGCGATTTCGCCGAGCGGCGTGGCCTGTCGATGCCGCCTGCAATCGCATCGCATATCGGGATCAAGCATGAAGATGTCGGTCAATTGCCCGAAGTCCCCCCATTTGAGGGCCGCCCTTATTTCATCATGCTCGGCACCATTGAGGGCCGGAAGAACCACCTGCTGCTGCTTAACATTTGGCGCGAACTGACGGCACGCCTGGGCGATCGCGCGCCGATGCTGCTGGTCATTGGCCAGCGCGGATGGGAATGCGAACAGGTGGTCGACATTCTGGAGCGGTGCGAGCGTGTGCGCGGACATGTCATCGAACTGTCGCGCCTACCCGATGCGACCGTTCTGCATTATCTGCGCCATGCGCGCGCGCTGCTCTTTCCTTCCTTCGTCGAAGGCTATGGCATACCGCTGGTCGAGGCGTTGTCTTTGAGAACACCGGTGATCGCAAGCGACCTTAATGTGTTCCGCGAACTGGCCGGGGACATTCCCGATTATCTCAGTCCGATTGACGGCGCGGGGTGGATGCGCGCGATCATCGACTACAGCGCTACGGACAGTGCGGCGCGCGCGGCGCAGATCGGCCGCTTGCAGGGCTATCGCGGGCCGGATTGGGGCCAGCATTTCGTAGAGGTGGACGCGTGGCTCTCTCAGATGTCGCAGTCGGCCTCTGACCGGCATATGTAGGGGATTGCCAGAACGCGCCTGACAACCGACTGGATCAATGTGGTGACCGCGCTTTCGCTCGCGAAACCGCCACGTACCAGGCAGCGGTCGTGAAGCACCCGGTGGAATGCGCGCCAGACCGCCGCGTCGGGGCGGCCCGGTCGCGCCCAATATCCGTCGAGGCCATCCTGATGTGTGAGGCCCGGCACGTTATAGATCGCTTCGCCAAGAACGACGACGGGCACCCCTGCCGCCAGGGCGAACGTGCCCGATGTGCTGTTGACGGTCACCATGCCGACCGATCCCTCCGACAGACGAGCGAGATCCCCCCCCCCGATATGGATGAGGCGGCCTTCAAGACCGCGCGCACGCGCTTCCTTCGCGATGAAACGGGACCAGATGCGCCCGCCCGCATCCAGGGGATGCTCCTTCACCAGCAGGATAGTGTTGGACGGGGCGTAGTGCTGGAAGCTGTCGAACACATAGCAGGCCGCGCTCGCCATGTCGTCGAACGGACTATGTTCGCGAATCTGATAGTCGGAACTGAGCTGCAGGGGGAACAGAAAATAGTCCTGCCCTTCGACATGCCGTAGCGCCCGCTCGGTCTGCCGGGCCACGCGCTTGCTGCTGACCATGAGCTTCCACCCCCACCGCACGCCTTCCGTCAGCACCGATCCTGGCCTGTGTGAGCGATAGAAGGGGTAGCGCCAGCATCCCGTCACCAGATGGTGGAAATAACGATAACTGTCCCGTACGCGGCGGTTGAAGCTGGCTGTGATCGGCGGCAGGTCCGGCACTGGCGGCAGGATGCGCGCCTGTTCCAGGAACCATTGCGGGTCGCGGGGCAGCGTCGAATTCCCGTTCACGCCATCCAGTTCCATCGTCACCCAGTCGGGACGGATATAGCCTTCCTCGAAGACATGGATGTCGACATTACGCAGCTTCGCCATGCCGTGGGCGGCGCGGTGCATGGGGCGGCAATCGCCGAACAGCATGACGTTGGTGATGCGGTTGTCGCGCAGGAAATGATCGAAGAAACGGGGCCAGTTGGCGAGCGTGCCGCGATAGTCGATCGCGCCTTCGCCCGGCCAGTCATGCCGGTCGCCGCCGTTGAAATTGATCCGGTAAACGGTGGCGCCCAGTTCGCGCAGCCGGTCCCCAAGCAGGCAGAAGAAGGGGCCGGGCGGCCCCTGGAGCATCACGAATATGCGGCCTTCCAGATTGGCCGGCGTCGGTGTCGTGGGCTCCGGGCGCGGATCGTCGACGATGGAGATGCGCCGCAACGGGGAAATCCGCGCGACGTCCGGGGCCAAACGCTCATGGGCGTGAGAGCTCATGTCAAACTTCTTCAACGCTACCTGCCCGCTTGCGCCATTTATTCATCCGGCCTTGCAGTCTTCTTAAAGGCACGATCAGTCGATTTTGTTTTTTGATACCCGCTGCCAGTCTATGCACCAATATTTCCGGCGTGCAAGGCAGGTGTGTCACAGGATCGAGATAACGCGGATAGCTGAGCAGAACGCCCGCCACCAGCTGATCCACATCAAGTTTTGCCGTTCGCCGCATGGGCACGTCTCCCAGGTCGCGGGTCAATCCCCAGCCCGCATAGAATGGGACGCCATGGGTCGTCACATCCCGTCCCCTGAGCAGCGCTTCGAAGCCCGCGAGCGAGGAGAGCACATGGATGCCGTCCACCCTGTCGAGCAGCGTCGATATGGGCGTGCCCCTGTCGATCGCGTCGGCAAGGTCGAGCGCCATGGCGTCGGGGATGTGGCCGATCCGGTGCCCGGCGTCCACGTCGGGATGGGGGCGATAGATGAGGAAGGCGCCGGGCTCGATCGCGCGCGCGCGGCGCAGCAGGTCGAGATTGCCGGTGACGGCGCCGCGGGCCGCGAGCACCGATCGGTCGTCTTCCACCTGGCCGGTGACAAGCACGATCCGCCTGCCGCCGCCGGGGCGCTCGGGCGTTTCCTCCTGCGTGCTGCCGACGCCATATTTGGAAAGGCCCGTTGAAACGATCAGCGCGCGGAGCTGGGCTGCGCGCGCCAGCAGATCGGGCGGGAAATCGGCTTCGTTCAGGATCTGCTCCAGCCGGCTCGGCCGGGCCGGGTCGAAATGGACGCCCACGGGATCGACCGTGATCGACAGCGGCGGCACGCAGTCCGCGCCAAGGCCGATGGACCGGATGAAGCCATCCTCCACTTCATGCAGCGGTGGCCCTCCGTTGCTCGTGCGATCCTCTATGGCGCTGAGCAGGTCCGGCGGCGTCTTGCTTTTCCACACAGCGACGGCGCTGTTGGGCGGCAGCGCGTCAAGCTCCCGCACGCTGGAGAGATAGGCCAGCGGATCGCCGCCGCCCCACAGCAGTGGCGCGACCGTTTCCCGTTTCCAGAACGCCATGCCCGCAGCGCCGCCGATGGGGCGGTTGGCGTCGATCAAGGCCCGCCAGTGAGACAATAGCGCGATGATCCCCTCCGCATGGGCCTGTGCGCCGGTGAAGGGATCGACATAGCCGATCCCCGCCAGCGCCGCCTGCGTAACGGCTGTGTCGAGCGGTGGTTCCTTCCGATCCGGGAAGGCCAGCGTTGGCGTGCCGGCCAGATGCGCGATCGTCAGGCGTTCGTCCGCATCGTCGGCCCAGAGCGCGGCTGCGCCATCCGCCATGTGCCAGGGATCGAAGGCGCCGACCACAAGCGGCGCGGGCAGGGCGGGAAGCTGGCGGGCGGCGGCGCGGTCTATGGCCCAGAAGATCAGCGAACCCGGCATCGCGCGCGCATGGGCGATCATGGCCTGGGCGCTTTGCGCGTCCTTCGGGCAGGCGATGATGGCGCCCTTGGCAATGGCGGGTTGGCCGCCCCAGAAGCTGCCGCCGACGCGTGCCGTGCGCAGCAGCGCGATCAGCCTGTCGGCTTCTTCGCGCGTGGGGGGCGTGGCATGGGCACGCCGATAGGCCAGCGTGACAGGCTTCGCGCCCGGAAAGGGCGGCGCGCGCAGGAAGGCGGATGGCAGGGGCGTGCCGCTCATGGCCTGTGCGTCCCCAGCACGGTCCAGTCGGCGGGCAGGGGCGGCAGGCTGTCGAACCGGCCGTTCGCCAGCGTCTCGATCGCTTGCGCCGCCCAGGGCCCGAGCGTCTGCATGACCGGCTTGTGCGTCCATCCGATCATGCTGATCGCTTCGGCCGGGCCGCCGGTTTCGGGCAGCAATTCGCCGGCGCTTCTGGGCGGCACGATGTCATCCGCGCTGCCCTGCAGGATCAGCATGGGCGCCTTGACGCAGCGGGCCGCGACACGATTGTCCCATGCGTCGGGCAGGACGCTGCCGAGCACGGGTGGCGCCGCTTCCTTGATGTCCGCGAAGGCGCCGATGGTGATGACCCCGGCGGCATGTCCATCGGCGCAGGCGGCATCCAGTGCCACGGCTGCGCCCAGCGAATGGCCGACCAGCCAAAGCCGCGCCTGCGGCCCCGCCAGTTCGCGCGCCTTGGCGACGAAGACCGCCGCGTCGCGCAGGATACCCTGTTTCGAAGGACGGCCCGGATTGCCGCCGAAGCCGCGATAGGAGGCGACCAGCACGGCGTCGCCGCGTCCGCGCAGATATTGCGCATATTTGGCGCCCACGCCCTGATGCGCGCGCCGTCCGTGGAAGAACAGGAAGATGTCGCGGTCTCCCGGTGCGCCCGGCCAGTAGAAACCCTGTAGCGCCAGATTGTCGCTGGTCGTGACGGAGAGCGTTTGCGGCGGGCTGTTGGTCCAGTCGCCAATCGTCACCGCTTCGGCGCGCGGGGCGTACAGCGCTTGCCGCGCGATACTGCACCCACCCATTGCGAGCGCTACCGCCAGCAACGGCGCGACCAGCAAGGGGAGGCGCATGCGCCGCATCTCAATCGGCGGTCCGGGGCACGCGGGAAAGGGTGAGCAGATCGGTCAGCAATGCCTCGGCGCGGTCGAGCGGCCAGGCATTGGGGCCATCGGACAGCGCCTTGTCCGGGTCCGGATGGGTTTCCATGAACAGGCCGGACACGCCGGCCGCTACCGCCGCGCGGGCGAGCAGGGGCACGAACTGCCGGTCGCCGCCGGACCGGTCGCCAAGGCCGCCGGGGCGCTGCACCGAATGGGTCGCGTCGAACACCACCGGGCATCCGGTTTGCGCCATGATGGCAAGGCTGCGCATGTCGACCACCAGGTTGTTATAGCCGAAACTGGTGCCGCGTTCGCACAGCATAACGCATTCCTCGGGCTTTCCGGCGCGCATGGCGGCGTTTTTCGCCTTGGCGACGACCTGCTGCATGTCGGATGGCGCCATGAACTGCGCCTTCTTGATGTTCACGGGCTTGCCGGTCGCGGCGGCGGCCTCGATCAGATCCGTCTGGCGGGCGAGGAAGGCCGGGGTCTGCAGCACGTCGACCGCATCGGCGGCGGCGCGGGCCTGCTCGGGGGTGTGGATGTCGGTCAGCACCGGCAGCCCGGTCTCGGACCGCACCTTTTCCAGGATGCGCAGCCCTGTATCCATGCCGGGGCCGCGAAAGGTGCTGCCGGACGAGCGGTTCGCCTTGTCGAAGCTGCTCTTGAAGATCAGGTGCAGGCCAAGCCTGTCGGCGATACCCCGCAGGTTTTCCGCTACGGAAAGGACAAGCGCCTCGGATTCGATGACGCAGGGCCCTGCGATAACGAACATCGGCGCGTCGGCGCCGACTGGTTTTCCTGCAAGTTCCATCGGTTTCGCTATACTATCGACCGCGTGGAGAGGATAGCCTCGATGGCTGCCACGTCGGTGGGGTTGTTGAGTTCGATCGCATCCCATGCTGGTGGGTCGGTGGCGACGACGGCGACAGGCAGGCCGTGATACAGGAAGCGCAATTGCTCCAGTCCCTCGATCTCCTCGATCCGGCTGGGCGGCAGCGCGGCATAGCGCGCCAGCGCTTCGCGCCGATAGGCATAGAGCCCCAGATGCAGCAGCACGGGCGGCGATGCCTCCAGCGGGCTGCCGGGCGCAATATGCGGCAGGACGCGCTTGGAGAAATAGAGCGCCTGGCCCTGTGCATTGAGCACCACGGTGGTCCCGCCCACGCGGCCCTGCGCCTGGTCCGCCACCAGATGGCGATAGGCGCTGGCCGAGCAGCGCACCGCCACGGTCGCCACCTGGCAATCGGGGTCGGCGCGCATATGGGCGATCAGCGCCTCGACCAGATAGGCTGGCGTCAGCAGTGCGTCGCCCTGGAAATTGACGACGATCTCGATGTCGTCGGGCAGGGCGGGCAGGGCGGCCGCGACGCGCTCCGTGCCGTTGGCGCATTCCGCCGGCGTCATCGCCACGGCGGCGCCGAAGCCGGCGGCGCAGTCCGCGATCCGCGCGTCGTCGGTCGCTACGAACAGGGCATCCACGCCCGGGACGGCGCTGGCCGCCTCGAAACTCCGCTGGATCAGCGGCTTGTCGATGCCTGTCGCGCCGCGCAGGGGCGCCAGCGGCTTGCCCGGATAGCGGGATGACGCATAGCGTGCAGGAATGACGATGGCCGCGCGCATGGGTCGCCTTGTTCTGTCGATCATATGCTGTCGATGGGTAGGAGAAGGGCTTACAGCCCGATCGCCATGCTGTGGATATGCACCAGCCCGATAGGCTTGCGGGGATTGTCCCGGCACATCACGAAGACCACGGTGATCGCCGCTTCCGACATCAGCGCCAGCGTATCCTCCACCCGCGTGCCGCTGGGCACGGTGATGGGGTTGCGGGTCATCACGTCGGCGGCGGTGGCGATCAGCATCTGGTCGAACGAGCGGCGCAGGTCGCCGTCGGTGATGATGCCGATCAGATGGCCGTCATCGTTCACCACGCCCGCCGCGCCCTTGCCGGTGGAGGTCATTTCCAGCACGACGTCGCGCATCCCGGTATGGGGAAGGACCAGCGGCAGCGGCAGGTCCGGCTGGATCAGCTGGTCGACCGGCAGCAGCCGCCAGCCGATCTCGCCGCCCGGATGCAGCTCCATCAGGTCCTTGCGGGAAATGCCGCGCACTTCCATCGCCGCGATGGCCAGCGCATCGCCCAGTGCCAGCATCATCGTCGTAGACGTGGTCGGCGCGATCTTCACCGGGCATGCCTCTGGCACATGGGGCAGGCACATGGCGATGGTGGACTGGCGCGCGATCGGGGAATCGGCCTTCGACGCGATCGAGATGATCGGAATGCCAAGTTGCCGCGCATGGGCGACGATGGCACGCAGTTCCATCGTCGCGCCGGAATTGGAGAGGACGAGCAGCGTGTCCTTGCGCATCAACATGCCCAGGTCGCCATGCGCGGCCTCTGCGGGATGCACGAAAAAGGCCGAAGAGCCGGTGGCGGCAAGCGTTGCTGCAATCTTGCGGGCGATATGGCCCGATTTGCCGATTCCGGTCACGATCACGCGGCCCTTGGTGCTGGCAATCACCCGCACGGCGGCATCGAACTTGTCGTCGATCACCTTGCTCAGTGCGGCAAGACCCTGCGCTTCCTGTTCAATAACGCGACGACCGCTCTCCCTGGGGGAGGCAATGGTTGAGGACTGCATGCACGGTTTCCCTAGCTTGTTTGGTTATTCAAGTCCCGACCCGGCGTGCAGGCTTAGCCTCGTAAACCATGAATGCAACCCCGATCTTGCAGTGCATAAGGCGTAAACCACGGCACTGCAGCAAATCTGCAACGGATTGAAATGCGTTGTAATCAACGATCCGCGGGTCGTTTCCCGCCACTTTGCTTCCAGGGCTGGCCGACCCATTTTTCCAGCCGGTCGCGAACCGACCAGAGCAATCCGACGCGCCGTTCCGCCAGCCCCGGCAGCGACAGCGGATCGAGCCCCGTCCACGGCAGATAGGGGTTGCGCCGCGAATAGGCCCACAGTTCGACGCGGGTCGACGGGCGCGCCGAGGGGCCGCGCGCATGGAAACCGCAGGTGTCCGCGACCACCAGCGTATTGGCGGACACCGCAAGGCGGCGCGGCGCGGGCAGGCCGAGCCCGGCCAGTTCCTCTTCCCGCACCCGCATCGATCCGCGGGCGGAAAGATGATCCACGCCTTCGGGCGCGGCGATGCTGCGCGCCTGTTCCCAGGCCAGCCGCTGCGGGGTCAGCCGGTGCGATCCGGGGACATAGGTGAACGGCCCCTCATCCTGCGCCACGTCGGTCAGGAACAGCCAGGCCTTCATCGTTGGGTGGAATGTGTCGGCGTGCAGCGCTTCCTGCGGGTCGGGGGGGGCGTCCACGACATGCGACAGGATCGACTGCACATAATAAAGCGGTTCGCTGGCATGGCTCGCCACATAGCGGACAAGCGCGCGCAGGCGCGGCGTCGCCAGTGCCTGCGCCAGGCCGGGGACGGCGCCCAGCATGGCGGGGTCCACGGCCATGCGGCGTGTGATCGTGTCGCCCTGCAGCATTTCGCGCGCGGGGAATTGCTGGGCCATCAGCGATGTGCGAATCCGTTCGAACGCGTCTGCCGGCAGGAAATCCGGGATGGCGACGAAGCCTTGCGCCTCGAACTGGGCGATGTCCGCGGGGGCGAGATGGCGGGCAAGGCGGCGGCGGCGGCTGGCCGCCATGGCGTGCGCGGCGCGGATGCGCGCGGCGTGCAACCCCAGGCGATTGAGCCGTTTCGAGCCGATGACCGGATTATCCTTGAAGGATTTGGCGCCTGTCGCCAGCTGGACGATCCAGAGCGGCGACATGATAACCGATCTGGCCGTGCGAAGCGTTGTGCGAAGGGCCGTTCGAAGCTGTCCGCCGGGCGTCGTCATGCCGCGCTTGTGCCGCCGGGGGCGCTTCAAGTAAAGCGGCTTCCTTCCCTGTTTCGGCGCGCGGGGGTAAAGGCTAGAAGAACAGGCGCCATGAACGGACAATTGCCAGAGTGAACGCGATCAGCGAAGCGATAACGGGCGCCAGGAGCGGCGTCGGCCTGCCGGCAGTGCGCGCGCGTGTCTATCTGTTGGGCATGGTGGCGGATGTCGCCATGCTGTTCCTGGCCTTTGCGGCGGCCAATTTGCTGGTCATCGGCAAGCTGGTGGGCGAACCGTCGAAGCCGCACGGCCTTGTCATGTTCGCCATGATCATGCCGCTTTACGTCATGCTGGCGATCCAGGGCGGTGCCTATGGCATCCGCGCGGTGCAGGATGCGCGGGGCGCTGCGTCGCGCGCCTTCTGGGCCTTTGCAAAGGCGCTGATGCTGGTGCTGGTGATCGTCTATTTCGGCAAGATCGCCGAGCGGTTGTCGCGCCTAACCTTCGTCGTCGGCGTCGGCCTGTCGCTTGGCGGGCTGATCGGGGTGCGCGCGCTGTTCCATCTCTGCTCGCGGCGCCTGTTCGGGGAACTGCCGGCGGTGGCTGCGCTGATCGTGGACGGCATGCCGTTCAGCGCCCTGTCTCCCGCCATGGCCGCGCAATCGGTGATGGTCGATGCGCGCGCCTTCGGCCTTGACCCGTCCCGGCACGATGCCGCGATGGCTGCCCGCCTTGCCGCCGCCGTGGGCAATGCCGAGCGGGTGATCGTCGCCTGCCCCAGCGAGCGGATCGACGACTGGTCGATCGCGCTCAAGTCGCTGGAAGCGCGCGGCGAGATACTCGTGCCGGAGATGATGCGCTTTGCCCCGGCCAAGGTCGCCGAGTTCGATCATCATCCCACATTGGTGGTTGCCGGCGGCCCGCTGCAGTTCCGCGACCGGATCGTGAAGCGGCTGTTCGACGTGGTGGTGGCCGGCGTTGCGACGCTGCTGCTGCTGCCCGTGCTGGCGGTGGTGGCGGTTGCGGTCAAGCTCACCAGCCCCGGCCCCGTCCTGTTCCGCCAGCAGCGCCTGGGCCGCGACGCGCGCCCGTTCGGCATCTACAAGTTCCGCACGATGCGGCAGGACATGGCCGACAGCCGCGCGGAGACGCTGACGAAGCGCGGCGACGCGCGCGTGACCCCGCTGGGTGCGTTCCTGCGCCGCACCAGCATCGATGAGCTGCCGCAGCTCTTCAACGTGCTGAAGGGGGACATGAGTGTTGTCGGCCCGCGTCCGCACGCGGCGGCGGCGCGCGCGGCGGACAAGCTCTATTGGGAGGTCGACGACCGTTATTGGGAACGGCACTGCATCAAGCCGGGCATGACCGGCCTTGCGCAAGTGCGGGGCCATCGCGGTGCGACCGACGCGCATGAAGATCTGGTCAATCGGCTTCAGTCAGACCTTGAATATGTGACCCGCTGGTCGGTATGGCGCGACCTTCGCATCCTGGCCGCGACGTTGCGCGTGCTCGTGCATCACAACGCTTACTGAGCCGCCCTCTCCATGTCCTTCATCGACCTGATTCTGATCGCGCTGCTGCTTATCTGTGTCGCGCTGGTCGTCTATCCGTTCGTCCTCTATCCGGTCATCCTGATGCTGCTGCCGCGCCGCCCGCCGGCGCCGGCGCCGGACGCCGCGCGGCCCAGCGTCAGCATGCTGTTCTGCGCCTTTAACGAAGGCGCGGCGATGCCGGCGAAGATCGCCAATATGGACCTGCTCAAGGCGCGGCACCCCGACATGCAGATCCTGGCCTTCGACGACGGATCGGAGGACGACACCGCGACCCGGCTGGCCGCGCGGCCCGACCTGATCGAACTGGTGCGCGGTGGCGGGCGCTCGGGCAAGGCGCATGGCATGAAGCTGCTGGCGGCGCGCGCGCGCGGCGATGTGCTGGTCTTCACCGACGCCAATGTCACGCTGGCGCCCGATGCGATCGACGCGCTGCTGGCCTATTATGCCGATGGTCAGGTGGGAGGCGTGCTGGGATCGCTCCATTATCTGGGGGAGGGGGACAGCGCCACCGCCTCCGTCGGTTCGCTCTACTGGCGGCTGGAAGAATGGCTGAAGGACGGCGAATCGCGCAGCGGCAATGTGCTGGGGGCGGATGGCTCGATCTTTTCGGTGCGGCGCGCGCTCTATCCCGATTTCCCCGACACGGTGCTGGATGACCTGACCGTGTCCATGTCCGTGATCTTCGCCGGGCAGCGGCTCATCAAGGCGAAGGATGTGATTGCCTATGAACGGCTGGTCGCGGCGCGCGGCGACGAATATCGGCGCAAGGTGCGGATCGCGGCGCGGGCATGGCACACCCATGGCTATCTGCGCCCGCAAATCTGCCGCATGGCGCTGCTCGACCGCTTCAAATATGCCTCGCGCAAGATGGTCCGCTGGTTCGGCGGGGTGTTCATCCTGATCGGCGCGGCGGCGGCGGTGGCGCTGGCATGGCGGATTTCGCCGTGGCTGGCGCTGGGGCTGCTGGGCGCGATGCTGCTGTTCGGGCTGGCTGCGGCGCGGCTGCGGCGTGGCCCGGTGGCGGCCGTGGTCGACATCCTGATCGCCTATGCCGCGACCCTGCAGGGCGTGGGCCGGGCAATGCGCGGGCGGACGATGGCGGTGTGGAAGCCCGCCAAGTCGCGCTGATCCGTCCGTCGTCTCGCCGAAACGCCTCGCAAAGGCGGCAGACTGATGTATAGCGCCGCAAGGTTCATGGAGATTTTCGGTTGATTACCACGAAGCGGGTGGCGAAGGCCGCCGGCAAGCATCTGACCAGGGGCTGGCTTGCCGTCAAACGCGCGGCCGGGGCGCGGCGGTCGCGGCATTGCCCGGCATGCGGCACCGATGTGGTCGGTTTTTTCCGCTATGGCGCGGAAGGGGAATGGGGCTGCCCGCAATGCGGCGCATCGCCCCGCAACCGCCTGGTCGCGCAGTTGATGGACGATGGCGTGCTGGGCGTGCCGGCCGGTGCCGCCGTGCTGCACCTTGCGCCCAATGAGGCGAGCCTCGTCACCCGCTTCCGCGCCGCCAGCGCCGATTATGTGCCCGCCGACCTCGATCCGTCGCGCTATCCGCTGCCCGATGTGCGCAAGGTCGACCTGATGGCGCTTTCCGAGGAAGGCCGCTTCGACATCGTCTATGCCAGCCATGTGATGGAGCATGTGCCCGATGATGCGCGCGTGTTGCGCAACATCCATCGCGCGCTGAAACCCGGCGGCGAAGCCTGGCTGATCGTGCCGCTATGGGGAAAACCCACCGAGGACGGCAGCTACGACATCCCCCCGCGCGAGCGCGAGCGGCGTTTCGGCCAGTGGGATCATGTCCGCCAATATGGCCCGGACTTTGCCGACCGCATCCGCGCGGCGGGCTTTGCGCTGGACCTGCTGTCGGCGGCCGATGTCGATCCGGCGGTGGCGCGGCGCTGCGCGCTGGGCGACACGCTGTTCCGGGCGCGCAAGCCGGCGCCATGACCCGCGCCGGCGCGGCCATGGCGGGGCTGGAGCGCTCCGCCCGCGTGCTGGCGGCAGTAAAGCTCGCCAATGTCGCGCTGGTCATGGCCTGGGGCTTTGCCGTCACCTATGTGTTCGTGCGGCTGTTGCCGATGCACGAATTCCGCGCCTTCCTGCTGCTCGTCGCCTTCGGCAACTTCACCGTGTCGGCGGAGCTGGGGTTGACGACCATCGTCTACAACCGGGTGCGCCGCCACTGGCTGGGGCAGCGGGGCGAGGCGACGGGGCACCAGGATTTCCGGCATGAGGAGCCCGGCGTCATGGCGGTGCTGTTCCTGGGGCTGATGCTGGCGGGCACGCTGATCGTCGCCGCCGCCATCGCCGCCGGCGTGATCGAAACCGCCCGGCCGCTGCTCTTCATCCTCTTCTTCCTCACCGCCTGCCTCAACCTGCTGGCCGCGCTCGCCCGGCGGATGCTGGCGGCGGTGGACCGCAATCTCGTCTGGGATCTGATGGATACCGCGCGGCGCCTTGCGCTGCTCGCGCTGCTGGGCGCGGCGCTGCTGGGCATGAACCTGGAGCTGTCGGTGTTCCTGCAGCTGGCGATCAGCATCGCCGCCATCCTTGTCGCCTTTGCGATGCTGCATCGCCGGCTGGACATGCGGCGCGGTCACTGGCTGGCGGTGGGTGCGGGCTGGGGCCATGTGCGGCAGCATTATCTGGCCGATTTCGGCGCGTCGGCGGCGCTGACCCTGTCCGAAGTCGCCGCCTATAATGCGCCCTATTTCCTCGTCTCGCTGGCGACCGCCGATCCCCGGCCGCTGCTGCTCTTCGACTTCCTGTTCAAGATTTCGCGCGCATTGACCGCTGTCGTCCGCGCCATGGTGGAGGCCGCGCTGCCACGCCTCACCGCCGCATGGTATCGCGCCGATGCTGCGCGTTTCGGGGCGTTGCTGCGCCGGGCGCTAATCGTCGCCATGGGCTTTGCCGCGGCGATCGGCATCGGCCTGCTGCTGGGCGGGCGCTTCCTTGTCCATCAGCTTTTCGACGGCAAGCTCATCGCCGGTCCCGCCAGCATGGCGATGATCGCGCTGCTGCTGGTCGCGCTCTCGATCACCTGCGTATCGGTCTATCTGCAAGGGGCGCTGGGGCGTTTCACCGCGCTGCTGCGACAATCGCTGCCCTTCCTTGCCGGATCGCTGCTGTCCGTCCCACTGGCCGCGGTCGGCGCGTATCTGGGCCTCGCCGCCTTCGCGACGTTGTTCGTGGGGATGGTGACGGCGGCCTATGGGCTGACCGGCGCCCTGCATGCAGTCTCGCTTGCCCGGCTGATGCGAGCGGTGCGCGCGGCGGAGGCGGGGCGATGAAGATCGCGATGGTCGACCCCTCGCTGTTCACCGGCCGTTATGACGATGCGCTGTGCGGGGCGCTCGCGCCGCTGGGGCATCGGGTCACGCTCCTGGGCCGGCCGATGCGCGACACCGATGCGATCGCGCCGCGCGGCTATCGCTATGAGCCCCGCTTCTTCCGGTTCAGCGAGCAATTGCGCGGGCTGACCGGGGAGGGGAAGCTGTTCCGCGCGGCGAAGGCGGCGGGCTATCTGGCCGACGCGCTGGTCGGGCCGATGCGGCAGTTGCGCCGCAGCGATATGGTGCATGTCCAGTGGCTGCCCTTCGCGCCCGCCGATGCCCATATGCTGCGCCGTCTGCGCGCGCATGTGCCGCTGGTCCACACCGTCCATAACAGCAGCGCCTATCATGGCGATGGCGGCGCGAGCGCGATCCAGGGCAGGGGCTATGCCGGGCTGCTGGCGCAGTTCGACGGGCTGATCGTACATGGCGCGCCGACTCGCGATGTGCTGGTGGCGGGCGGCGTGCCCGCGGATCGCATCTCCGTCATCTCGCATCCGCCGATGCGCCTGGCCGTGGCGAGCGCGGAAACACTGGCCGGCGTGCCCGATCCGGTGATGCCGCGCATCCTCTTCTTCGGCATCGTGCGGCCCTATAAGGGGCTGGACCTGCTGGTCGATGCCTGCCTCTCGCTCTGGCGCGCCGGGCACCGGTTCGAGCTGGCGATCGCCGGCAAGCCGTTCATGGATGTCGCGCCGATGCTGGATGCCATCCGCGATGCCGGCTTCGGCGACATGCTGCTGACCGACTTCGGCTTCCTCAAGGAACAACGGCTCGACGCGCATCTGCGCAAGGCGGATATCCTCGCCTTCCCCTATCGCCATATCGATTCGAGCGGCGCGTTCCTCTCCGCCCTCCATTATGGCAAGCCGATGGTCTGCGCGGCGACGGGCATGTTCGCCACACTGCCGCCCGACGCCGTATCGCTGGTGCCGGTGGACGATTCCGCTGCCCTTGCCACCGCCCTCTTGCCGCTGGTCGACAGTGCTGCCATCAGGCGGGCCGCCGGCGAGCGGGTGCTGGCGCTGGGCGAACGGTTCGGGAACTGGAAGGATGCGGCGGTGCTGACGATGGAAGCCTATGACAGGGCCCGTGCCCATGCGGCGGCACGCGGCGTCATCCTATCGGCGCAGGATTTCCGGGCGGAGCAGGGCTGATGGGCCGCATCGCCCGCGAATTGCGTGACCGCCGCCTTGCGCTGCGCCTGGCGTGGCAGGGGCGCGTCCATCAATATCCCGAAATCCAGGCGCTGCGCCGCATGGTCGCGGGCTTCGACATCGACTGCATCTTCGACGTCGGCGCCAATGCCGGCCAATATGCGACGATGCTGCGCAAGGATGTGGGCTTTGCCGGCACGATCCTGTCGTTCGAGCCCAATCCGAAGGTCTATGCCCAGCTGGAGCGCCGCGCGGCGGGCGATCCGCGCTGGCATTGCTTCAACATCGCGCTGTCGGACAGCGACGGCACGGCAAGCTTCAACATCATGGCCGCCGACCAGTTCAGTTCGCTGGAAAAGCCGGCAGATGGCCTCGACCCGATCTTTCAGCCGCGCAACAAGGTGGCGCAGGCGGTGGAGGTGGAAACCCGCCGGCTCGACACGCTCTTCCCGAAGCTTCAGGCCGACCATGGTTTTGCCATGCCGCTGCTGAAGATGGACACGCAGGGCCATGACCGCAGCGTGTGCGACGGCGCAGGCGCGGTGCTGGCGCGGATGGCGGCGGTGCAGACCGAGCTGGCCGTGCGCCCGCTCTATGATGGTGCGACCGGCTATCGCGAGATGATCGACTGGCTGGCGGGGCAGGGCTTCCTGCCCAATGCGATGTTCGCCAACAACAAGGGGCATTTCCCGCTGCTGGTGGAGATGGACGGCCTGTTCGTCGCGAAACGGCTGGTGGAGGGCGAGGGCCGGTGACGGTGCCCATGGCGGTGTTTGCGTCGGTGCGCCTGTGACGGGCATGCGCGGCCTTGGTCGTGGCATGGACCCATGCCGCCTGTTCCTGGCCGCTGCCGGCGGCATCACCCTGTGGCTGATCGCCACCTTCCTGTGGCATTTCACCTTCGCCACCGGCCGGCTGCTGGGCCATGTGCTGTTCCTGCAACAGGATTTCCCCGCGCTGCTGATCGTCGTCGTCGGCCTGATGGTCGCTGCCCCCTTCATGCGCGGGGGCAGGGGCGTGCCCGTGCCGCCGCCCGGCGCGCGCTTCGTGCTGCCGCTGGTCGCGCTGGCAGCGCTTTGGGCATGGGCGGGGCATGACGTCGTCTTCCACGGCTATGCCCTGTCGCGCGACGAGGAAGTGGCGGAATTCGCCGCCGCCTATCTGCGCGACGGCATGGTCGGGCGACCGATCCCGGCCGAATGGCTCGATTATCGCCGGGCGATCATGCCCGAATTCTTCTCGCCCTATGGCGCCGCGCATTATTGGACCGCCGCCTATCTGCCGGTGAACAGCCTGGTCCGCGCGCTGTTCTGGCGGCTGGGCGATCCGGCGCTGGCGGGCGCGGCCTTTCTGGCCATCGGGCTGATCTCGCTCTGGCGGATCGCGTTGAGGCTCTTTCCCGGGCGGCCCGATGCCGTGTGGGTGACGATGCTGCTCGCGCTGACATCGGCGCAGCTCAGCGTCACGGCGATGACCCCCTATGCGATGACCGGCCATTTCGCGCTCAACCTGCTGTGGCTGGCGCTGCTGCTGCGCGGCGGGCTGCTGGGGCATGTCGGGGCGGGGCTGGTCGCGATTGTCGCGGCGGGGCTGCACCAGTGGCATTTCCCGCCGATCATGATCCTGCCCTTCATCGGCTGGCTGCTGCTCCAGCGGCGCTGGGGCGCGGCGGCCTTTCATCTGGGCGTCGTGGCGCTGCTCGTCATCGTCTGGGCAAAGCTGTGGCCGGCTTTCCTGCTGCACGCGCTTGGTCCCCCCGCCGATGTGCGGCCGACCGCCGGCGTCGGCGACAAGGTCGGCAGCCTGATCGACCGGCTGGGCGACAAATGGCAGCCGCTGTTCAACTTGAGCCGCATGCTTGCCTGGAACCCGGTGCTGATGGTGCCGCTGGCGCTGATCGCCATGGGCAGCATGAAATGGCGCGCGGCGCTGCGCGGGGAGGCCATCGTGCTGCCCATGGCCATGACCTGCATCATCGGCTGCGCGCTGGCGCTCGCCCAGGGCTATGGCTGGGGCTATCGCTATGGTCATGGCTATATCGGGCTGTTCTGCCTGCTCGGCGGCTTCGGCTGGCAGAGGATTTCAGGCGCGCAGGCGGGCCGGCTGACGCGCCCCTTCCTGATCGCGACGGTTCTGACGATCGCCGCCGCCGCCTTCCTGACCGTCCGCGCGCATGATTATGTGGCGCCCTATGCCCGCGCGCATGCCGCGATCCATGCCGCAAGCGCCGATGTCGTGCTGGTCGATCCGCGGGGCGGCCTGTTCGCGACCGACCTGGTGCGCGCAAGGGAGGGGACGCCCGGCCGGCCGATGGTGATGAACCTGATGATGCTGGACCAGGCGGAGATCGACCGGCTGTGCAGCCGCTATCGCGTGATCCTGTTCGACCGCAGCGATTTCGCCCCCATGGGCGTACCGCCCAGCCGCATGAATCACGACCGGGCGGGGCTGCGCGCTTATATGGATGAGATCGGCTGCGGGGCGCCGCCGGTGGCGCAGCATTAGAGGCAGCGCGCGCTATCATCATGAGATGAAAGGCAAAGTTTCCGGCCGCAGGCTGGCCAGGCGTGCCGCCGCGCCGCATCCCGCGCAATTCCGATAAAAACCCTGTGGCGTCCTTGATATTTCCGCTTGCAATATGGTGCGCGGCTTGCAGTAATGCTGCGACGCACAAGACGCCAGTGTCCCATGGCGCAGCAAGGAGTCCCGATTGGCCTTCTACGAAATGCTCGACCCCGCAGGCGATGTTCGCGCCTGCTACGCCGAAGTGCAAAGCTGGGTGGACCGCACGGGCATTGCCGGCCTCAACCGCCGGCTGGAAGAGGCCGAAGCCATCTTCCGGCGCATCGGCATCACCTTTGCGGTCTATGGCGAGGGGGGAGACCCGGAGCGGCTGATCCCCTTCGACCTTCTGCCCCGCATCTTCACCGCGCAGGAATGGCGCCGGCTGGACAAGGGCATTCGCCAGCGCGCCCGCGCCCTCAACGCCTTCCTCCATGACATCTATCATCGCGGCGAGATCATCCGCGCCGGCATCATCCCTGCCGACATCATCTACCAGAACAGCGCCTACCTGCCGGAAATGGTGGATTTCACGCCGCCGGGCCGGGTCTACAGCCATATCGTCGGCATCGACATCGTCCGCACCGCGCCCGACAAGTTCGAAGTGCTGGAGGATAATTGCCGCACGCCCTCCGGCGTTTCCTATATGTTGGAAAACCGGGAGATCATGACACGGATGTTCCCCGAACTGTTCGACCAGGGCGTGGTGCAGCCGGTGGACGATTACCCCGCCGAACTGCTCAAGAGCCTGAAGGAAGTCGCGCCACCCGTCTGCACCGGCGATCCGGTGGTGGTGGTGCTGACGCCCGGTTCGCTCAACAGTGCCTATTATGAGCACAGTTTCCTGGCCGACCTGATGGGCGTGGAACTGGTGGAGCCCGCCGACCTGTTCGTGAACGAAGGCCGCGTCTGGATGAAGACGACGCTGGGCAACAAGGCGGTCGATGTCATCTATCGCCGGATCGACGACGAATATCTCGATCCGCTGACCTTCCGGCCCGACAGCCTGCTGGGCGTGCCCGGCATCTTCAACGTCTATCGTTCGGGCGGGGTGACGCTGTGCTCGGCGCCCGGCGCTGGCATTGCCGACGACAAGGCAGTCTATGTCTACGTGCCGGAGATGATCCGCTTCTACCTGGGCGAGGAGCCGTTGCTGGAGAATATCACGACCTGGCAATGCGCCAAGCCCGATGAATGTGCCTATGTGCTGGAGAATCTGGCCGATCTGGTCGCCAAGGAAGTGCATGGCTCCGGCGGTTACGGCATGCTGATCGGCCCCAAGTCGACGGCGGAGGAAATCGCCGCCTATGCCGATCGGATCAGGGCGAACCCGTCCGAATTCATCGCTCAGCCGACGCTGGACCTGTCGACCGTGCCGACCCTCGGCCCGGCCAGCATCGTGCAGCGCCATGCCGATTTCCGGCCCTTCTGCCTGGTCGGCAAGCAGATCCGGCTGGTGCCCGGCGGGCTGACTCGCGTGGCGCTGACCGAAGGATCGCTGGTGGTGAATTCCAGCCAGGGCGGCGGTGTCAAGGACACCTGGGTATTGCAGGATTGATGCTATGCTGAGCCGGACCGCCGAAAATCTCTACTGGATGGCGCGCTATATGGAGCGCGCCGAATCCACCGCACGGCTGCTCACCATGGGGCAGCGCATGGCGATCCTGCCGGGCGCGCATCATCGCGACGAATGGCGATCGGTCGTCCGCGCGGCGGGGTGCGAGGAGGCTTTCCCCGAGGAAAGCACCGTCAAGGAAACGGACGTCGTCTCCTTCCTGCTGCTCGACATCGACAATCCCTCGTCCATCCGCTCCTGCCTCACCCGGGCGCGCGCCAACGCCAAATCGGCCCGCACCATGTTGACGCAGGATATGTGGGAGGCGCTGAACGAAGGTTGGCGCAAGCTGGAAAGCTATGATGTCGCCGAGGCGCGGCAGCAACTGCCCGCGCTGATCGACTGGGTGAAGACCCGCGCGATGACCTTCCGGGGCGCGGCCGACAGCGGCCAGCTGCGTAATGAGGGGCATGATTTCCTGCGGCTGGGCGGCGCGCTGGAGCGTGCGCAGATGACCCTGCGCCTGCTCGACGTGAAATATTATGTGCTGCTGCCCGAAACCGAAGTGATCGGCGGCAATCGCGACCATTATCAATGGACGTCGGTGCTGCACGCGCTGTCGGGCAACCGCGCCTATCATCATGTCTATGGCGGGGTGTACACGCCCTGGCAGATCACCGATTTCGTGATGCTGAACCGCCTGTTTCCCCGCAGCGTCGCCTTCTGCTGGGACCAGATCGCCTATCGGCTCAACCGGCTGTCGGGCTTCCACAATGCGCGCGGCCCCTGCCACGATACGGCGCAGGAGATGGTCGCTCATCTCGAATCGCTCGACAGCGGCGAGATTTTCCGGCGCGGTCTGCATGAAACGGTGCAGAACGGGCTCGCAATCTCCAACCGGCTGGGCTTCGAGATCGCCGCAACATATCATTTCGGCTAGGGCCTGCCCATGCAATTGCTGATTCGCCATCAGACGGTCTATTATTACGGGGCCGGTTCCAGCCGCGCGACCATGTTGTTGCGGCTGCGTCCGCGCAGCAATGCCGCGCAGGCGGTGCAGGACTGGCAGGTCAGCGTGAACGGTGATCCGATCATGACCTTCACGCCCAACGGCTATGGCGATCTGGAAGCGCTGTGGGTCAGCCATGAACGGATGGATGCGATCACCATCGTCGCCCAGGGTACGGTGAATACGGTCGACACCCATGGCGTGCTTTCCGGGCTGGACGAGCGCGCGAACAGCGGCCTGTTCCTGCGCGAAACGCCGCTCACCAGGCCGACGGAGGCGCTGCGGACCTTTGTCGCGGATGTCGATGGCGGCAATGATGTCCTGTCCGGGCTGCACGCCCTGACCCATGCGATCGTGAACGAGGTGCCCTATCGTGCCGGCGCGACCAATGCGGACACCAGCGCAGGCGAAGCCTTCGCCATGGGCGGCGGCGTCTGCCAGGATCATGCACAGATCTTCATCACGGGCGCGCGCCTGCTGGGCGTGCCGGCGCGCTATGTGACGGGCTATCTGCTTGCGCATGAGGGCGACAATCCGCTGCACGAAACCCATGCCTGGGCCGAAGCGCTGGTGCCGGGCCTTGGCTGGATCGGCTTCGACGCGTCCAACCAGATGTGCGTGACCGACCATTATGTCCGCATCGCCTGCGGGCTGGACGCTTTTGACGCGGCGCCGGTGCGCGGCCTTGTGACCGCCGCGGGCGACATCAGCATTGACGCGGACGTCCGCATCGCGCAGGCGAGCGATGACGAAGGTGAGCGGCAGTTGCAGCGCCAGCAACAGCAGCACGGGCCGGCGGGCGAGCCGGAAGGTGCGGCGGGCGTGCGCAACGGTGCCGTGGGCGATATGGGGGCCGGTGGCCGATGACCTATTGTGTGGCGGTGCGGGTGGACCGTGGGCTGGTGCTGTTGTCCGATACGCGGACCAATGCCGGCGTCGACAATATCGCGCGTTTCCGCAAGACCTTCACCTATGGCAATCCGGGCGAGCGCGCGATCGCGCTGATGTGCTCGGGCAATCTGTCGATCACCCAGGCGGTGAAGACACAGCTGTCGACCGCCATCAAGGAATCGAAGATCAACCCCGACACGCCGACCATCCTCAACTGCCTGACCATGTATCATGTCGCGCAGATGGTGGGCGATGCCATGCGCGCGATGCAGAACCGCTATCGCGAGACCATAGAGATGCAGGGGGCGGCGGCCGATGCCTCCATCCTGATCGCGGGCCAGCGCAAGGGGGGCAAGCCGCGCCTCTACCTCGTCTACAGCGCCGGCAATTTCATCGAGGCGACGGCCGACACGCCCTTCTTCCAGATCGGCGAGCATAAATATGGCAAGCCGATCCTCGATCGCGTGATCAAGCCGGAAACCTCGCTGGAGGAAGCGACCAAGGCCGTCTGCGTCTCGATGGATTCGACGCTGCGCTCCAACCTGTCGGTGGGCATGCCGCTCGACCTCACCATCATCGAGCGGGACATGTACGACTTCCGCCTGCGCACCCGGATCGAGGCGGATGACGAGCAGTTCGCCGCCATTTCCCAAAGCTGGGCGGCGGCGCTGCGCCGCGGGTTTGAATCGCTGCCCAACGTGCTCGACTGACCGGGGCGCCGCCGGCGGCAGCATCGCCGCTATCGGGAAGCGACGAAAATCTATCCGCGATGCCTGGCTTGCACGCTGCCGCCAACGGCTTATCTCCGGACCCTTAACAAGAATCACTAGAGACAAAGGCCCGTCATGACCGCCACCCATTCCACCCGCATGCTGATCCTGGGCTCCGGCCCCGCCGGGCTTTCCGCCGCCATCTACGGCGCGCGCGCGGGGCTGGCGCCGATCGTGGTGCAGGGGATGCAGCCGGGCGGCCAGCTGACCATCACCACCGATGTCGAAAATTACCCCGGCTTCCGCGACGTCATCCAGGGCCCCTGGCTGATGGAACAGATGCAGGCGCAGGCCGAGCATGTCGGCGCGCAGATGATGTATGACCAGATCGTCAGCGTCGACCTGTCGCAGCGGCCCTTCCGCCTGATCGGTGACGGGGGCACGATCTATTCGGCCGATACGCTGGTGATCTCCACCGGCGCGCAGGCGAAATGGCTGGGTGTCGAGGGCGAGCAGCTGTTGCAGGGCAAGGGCGTGTCCGCCTGCGCCACCTGCGATGGCTTCTTCTACCGCGGCAAGAAGGTGGTGGTGATCGGCGGCGGCAATACCGCGGTCGAGGAAGCGCTGTACCTCACCAACCACAGCCATGACGTGACCCTGATCCACCGCCGCGATTCGCTGCGCGCCGAAAAGATCCTGCAGGATCGCCTGTTCGCGCATCCCAATATTACGGTCGTCTGGAATCAGGCGGTCGAACGCTTCGTGGGCGGCGGCGATCCCGAGGGGCTGGTTGGCGTCGACCTGGTCGATACGGTGACGGGCAAGACGTCGCACATCCCGACGGACGGCGCCTTCGTGGCGATCGGCCACCAGCCCGCGACCGCGCTGTTCGAAGGCGTGCTGCCCACCGATGACGGCTATCTGGTCGTGGACAAGGGCGCCACCAACACCGTCATCCCCGGTGTGTTCGCGGCGGGCGACGTGACGGACAAGCATTATCGGCAGGCGGTGACGGCCGCCGGCATGGGCTGCATGGCCGCGCTCGATGCCGAGCGTTTCCTGGCGGCAGCGGATTTCGAGGCGCTGGCGGCGGAGTGATCCGCCACAAGGGCGCCATCACCGGGACATGAGCAAAGGGGCGGCGCGATGCCGTCCCTCCTGCGTTTCAGCGTGCTTTTTCGTCCAGCTTGGACTGGGCGAAGGCGATCAGGCTGCCCAGAGTCTCGAAGGTGTCGCCATCGATATCGTCATCCTCGATGATGATATCCAGCCGATCCTCAAGCTCGGTCAGCAGGCCGGCGACGGCCATGGAGTCCAGCTCCGGCAGCGCGCCGAACAGGGGGGTGTCCTGGGTAAAGCCATCGACCTGCGCCGGGGCAAGGCCCAGCACATCGGTCAGCACGGCACGAACGATCCGGTCTGTCTCCACGACGGTATCGCTCTCCTGGGTGCGTTCAACCTTCATGATGGGCGCCATCTAACGGCTCGCCCGGCCCGCGACAAGCGGATTAACGCCATCATGGGTGCGTCTCGCATCATCCCGCCAGCCATGACAGGGCCGTGCGCGCGGCAGGCAGCCAGGCGGAGGCGAAGCGGGGGTTGAAGCCGTCGATCTGCAACAGCTGGCGGCGCGCCTCCATCCAGTCGGTCTTGTAGGGATTGTCGCCGGTGCCATAGTCGATCCGGGCCACATGATCCTCGTCGATCGCCGCGCGGAACATGGCATGGCTGAGCAGGGTGCCGGGCGATCCGGCATCCGCATCGCGCAGATGCGCGAGCTTGTGGATCAGCGCGACGTCGTTCTCGACCGTCCAGAACTGGGTCGCCACCGCTCGCCCATGCGCGCGGGCAAAGCCCAGGCGCAGCGTGCCCGCTTCGCTCTCCCGCCGGGCCAACTGGTGGAGGAAGGCATAATCGGGCTCGCCCGCCTTCCAGCTTTGGTCATAGACGGCGACATAGTCCCGCCACAGCGCGTCGGTGAGCATATGGTGGATGTCGAAACGCAGTGGCGATCCCTTGCCCTTGCGCCGCACGATATTCTGCAGCGTGCGCGGGCGGGCGGCCCACCATGCGGCAAAGCTGCGGCCTTCGACGTCGAGATAATGATTGTTCCCCATCGGCCGCGCGACCGCGAACCAGCCGGCCTTGCGAAAGGCGCCCAGCAACAGCGCGGCGCTGCCATCGTCTTCGGTGACGGGATAGAGGTCGATCTGGGCGCAATCGCGCGACAGGCCGTGGGCGATCGTCGCCATCAGCCGCTGCTTCGCCTGCACGTCGGGCGATCCGCTGAAGATCGGGCGGAAGGCGAAGCTGTACCAGTTGGCGATGGCCGTCAGCCGCCGCTCGTCCCGCGCGGCAAGGAAAAGCCACGCCGCATCGTCGCCATCCCATGCATGCAGGATGCGCGGGCTCTGCCCGGCCATGCAGCAATGATGCAGCGATTCGAGCCAGTCGATGCGGTCGAACAGATGGCGCTGGGCATGACGGTCCAGCCGCCCGGACGCAGCGGACCGGGCGTCGGCAAGGCTGCGATATTCCCTTATGCCGCGCAAAAGACTATCTCCCGCATGGCCAACGCCATAGGGGTCAATTCTGGATATGTGGTTAAACGATCCCCCGCCGATCCCGGCCATATGCCCCATCGATCACATCCTGTCGGGTGGGGATCGCAGTGCGCCCGCGCTTGATGGACGTTCGGGCGCGATGGATTTTGCCGAGCTGGAAACGGCGCTGGGCCGGCTGGCGGCATGGCTGGCGGGATTCGGCCTTGCGCCCGGCGACCGGGTGGCGAGCTGGGTGGCGAAGGGGCCGGTCGCGGCGCTGATGCCGCTGGCCGCGCCGCGTGCCGGGCTTGTGCATGTGCCGGTCAACCCGCTGCTCAAGCGCGCGCAGGTCGCCCATATCCTGTCCGACAGCGGGGCGCGGTTGCTGATCGGCACGCCCGCGCGGCTCGCGACGCTCGCGCCGGGCGATGTGCCGCCGGGTTGCGATGTTCATGGCGAGGATGATACGGCGAACGCGATGACCGGCGGGCCGGGCCTGCCGCCCTCCGACGCCGATTCGCAGGCGCTGGCCGCCATCCTCTACACCAGCGGATCGACCGGCAAGCCCAAGGGGGTGATGCTGAGCCATGCCAATCTGTGGCTCGGCGCGGTGTCGGTGGCGGATTATCTGGCGCTCGCGCCGTCCGACCGGACGCTGTGCGTGCTGCCCTTCAGCTTCGACTATGGCCAGAACCAGCTGCTGTCGACATGGCTGGCGGGCGGCTGCGTCGTCCCGCTCGATTATCTGACACCGCGCGATGTCATGAAGTCGGTGGAGCGGCGGCGGATCACCACGCTTGCCGGGGTGCCGCCGCTGTGGGTGCAACTGACCGAACTGGAATGGCCCGCCGAGGTCGCCGGATCGCTGCGGCGGCTCACCAACAGCGGCGGCGCGCTCACCCGACCGCTGGTCGCGCGGATGCGGGCGCTGTTTCCCAATGCCGATCTCTACCCGATGTATGGCCTGACCGAGGCTTTCCGCTCCACCTATCTGCCGCCCGCATTGGTGGATACGCACCCGGAAAGCATGGGGCGCGCCATTCCCTTTGCCGAAATCCTGGTCGTGCGCCCCGACGGCAGCCTGACGGCCGATGGCGAGGCGGGCGAACTGGTGCATTGCGGGCCGCTGGTCGCGATGGGCTATTGGCAGGACGCCGCGCGCACGGCAGAGCGTTTCCGTGCCGCGCCGCCGGCCTCGCGCTATGGCGGCACTGCCGTCTGGTCGGGCGATACGGTGCGGCGGGAGGCCGATGGCCTGCTCTATTTCGTGGGACGAGAGGATGCGATGATCAAATCCGCGGGCAACCGCATCAGCCCCACCGAAGTGGAGGAGGCGGCCGTCGCCGTGCCGGGCGTGGCGGAGGCGGTGGCGCTGGGCGTGCCCGATCCCCGCCTTGGCCAGGCGGTGCGCCTGCTGCTGCGCATGGCGGGCGACTACGACGATGTGGAGGCGGAGGTGCGCGCCCATCTGAAGCGCGAACTGCCCAATTTCATGCAGCCGCATGATATCCGCATCCTGCCCGCCTTCCCCCGCAACCCCAATGGCAAGCTGGATCGCGTCGCGCTGGCGCATGTGCATGGCGATGCTATCGCTGCCGCGAGCGAGGCTGCGCGATGAAGCCGATAGGGCCGATCCCGCCATGGTTCGGGGAAGAGGAGGGGATGCTGCTGATCGGCGGCTGCGGCGCCGCCTCGCTGGTGGACGAGGCCGGGGACACGCCGCTGTTCGTCTATGACATGGACATCATAGAAGCGACCGTGCGTCGCCTGCGTGCCGCCATGCCGGCTGCGCTCTCGCTGCATTATGCGATCAAGGCCAATCCCTACGCCCCGCTGCTCGCCCGCATGGCGTCGCTGGTCGACGGGTTCGACATCGCTTCGGGCGGCGAGCTTGTCATGGCGCTGGAGGCCGGCATGGCGCTGGACCACATCAGCTTCGCGGGCCCCGGCAAGCGCGACGACGAACTGGAGGCTGCCATTGCCGCCGGCGTGACGCTCAACCTGGAATCGGAAGGGGAGGCGGGCCGTGCGCTTGCCATTGCGGACCGGCTGGGCCGTGCGCCGCGCCTTGCCGTCCGCGTCAATCCCGATTTCGACCTGCGCGGCTCCGGCATGCGCATGGGCGGCGGGGCCAAGCCCTTCGGCGTGGATGCCGACCGCGCGGCGGCGCTCGCCCGCCATGTCATCGCGGCGGGCGCGGACTGGCGCGGCTGGCATATCTTCGCCGGATCGCAGGCGCTCGATCCCATGGCGCTCATCGAAACCCAGGCGGCGACCATCGCGCTGGCCGCGCGGCTTTCGGACGAGGTCGGCGCCGCGCCGCCGCTGGTCAATCTGGGCGGCGGCTTCGGCGTGCCCTATTTCCCCGGCGACGCGCGGCTGGATATCCGCCCGATCGGCGTCGCGCTGGGCGAGGCGCTGGAGCAACGCCCGGCCATTCTCGCGCAATCGCAATTCGCGCTGGAACTGGGGCGCTGGCTGGTCGCGGAGGCGGGCGTCTATCTGACCCGCATCATCGACATCAAGCAGAGCCATGGCGAAAGTTTCATCGTCGTCGATGGCGGGCTGCACCATCAACTGGCGGCGAGCGGCAATTTCGGCACCGTCGTTCGGCGCAACTATCCCGTTGCCATCGCCAACCGGTTCGGGCAACCGGCGGCGGCGGATGCGGTGACGGTGGTCGGCTGCCTCTGCACCCCGCTGGACCGGCTGGCGGACAAGGTCGCGCTGCCGCAGATGCAGGTGGGCGATCTGGTCGCGATCTTCCTGGCCGGGGCCTATGGTGCGACGGCAAGCCCGGCGGCATTTCTGGGCCACCCGCCTCCGGGGGAAATACTGATCGGTTGAGCGAGCGCCGCCTCATGTCCGTTCGGGCTGCGCGTGTCGAGATGCAGTCGACCGAAGGTCAACTCGTGTACCTTCTTGAGAAAGGGGAAGGACGGTCCTTCGACACGCTCAGGACGAACGGAAGAGGGAAACGGGCATAGAGCAGTAGAACGCCCCTTTCACTTCATCCAATCCCCTCAAACCTAACGCTATCTTTACCCTTTATGGCCATGAAGGGCGCGTGACGTCATGCGCGCCGCCTGTCCGCTTGCCCTCTTTGGCGGACGGCCGGGCATGGCAACAAAGGGGTAGATGACATGGCTTTCGCGCGGATTTCTCGCACTTTTCTGGGGCTCGGGCTGGCGGCGAGCACGCTTGGCGGCTGTGCTTCGGGCGGCGGCGGGGCGCAATTGCCGCCTGCATCCTTCGTGTCCGCGCAGGAAGGACCGGGCGAGGAATATATCATCGGCCCGCTGGATGAGCTGACGATCTTCGTCTGGCGCAACCCGGAACTGGGCGCGAAGGTGCAGGTGCGGCCCGACGGGCGCATCACCACGCCGCTGATCACCGACCTGCCGGCCGTGGGCAAGACGCCCAAGATGCTGTCCGACGACATCAAGGTCGCGCTCTCCAAATATATCGAGGAGCCGCTGGTCTCCGTCATCGTCAACAATTTCTCCGGCACCTTCAGCCAGCAGATCCGCATTGTCGGTGCGACCGAAAAGCCCGCGTCGATCCCCTATCGCGCGAACATGACCCTGCTGGACGCGATGATCGCGGTGGGCGGCCTTTCCGAATATGCGGCCGGCAACAAGGGGCGGCTGGTCCGCTACGACAAGGCGACCGGCAAGCAGAAGGAATATGCCGTGCGTATCAACGACCTGATCAAGCGCGGCGACACCAAGGCCAATGTGCAGCTGGCGCCGGGCGATGTGATCATCATCCCCGAAAGCATGTTCTGAAAAACAACGGGATAACAAAGCGCCATGTCCGGTCTTTTCGATGAACTGCTGATCGCCCTGCATGGGGTGTGGAACCGGCGCTGGCTGGCGCTCGCGGTCGCCTGGGGCATTTGCATGCTCGGCTGGCTGGTCGTCGCGCTGATCCCCAACACCTATGAATCGCGCGCCCGCGTCTATGTGCAGACCCAGTCGATCCTGCCGGGCAAGATCGGCATCACGCCGGTCGAGCAGCAGCAGCAGATGGACCGCGTGCGGCAGACGCTGGCGAGCGTGGACAATCTGGAAAAGGTCGTGCGCGGCACGGACCTCGCCCAGACCGTCGCCAGCGACCGCGACATCGCCGGCCGCGCGGCATCCCTGCGCGAACATATCAAGGTCGTCGCCCAGCAGGACAATCTGTTCGAGATCAGCACGACCTTTTCCGACAGCAGCCTGTCGGAAGGCGCGAATGCGAAGATCGCCAACCAGATCGTCCAGAAGCTGATCGACATCTTCCAGGAAGAGAATATCGCCGGCGACCGCGACGAGACGCGCCAGACGCTGACCTTCCTCGACGCGCAGATCGCCTCGCGCGGCAAGCAGCTTCAGGCGGCGCAGCAGCGGCAGGTGGAATTCCAGCAGAAATATATGGGGCTGCTGCCCGGCACCGGATCGATCAGCGACCGGATGAACGCGGCCCGCACCGAGATCAACGGCATCGATTCCCAGCTCGTCTCCGCCCAGAGCGCGCTTTCGGCGATGAATGGCCAGCTGGCAGGCACACCGTCGAGCATCCCCGGCGTCGCTACGGGTGGCGGCAACAGCGCCCTGTCGTCGGCCCAGGGCGAACTGGCGGCGGCCCGCGCGCGCGGCTGGACGGAAAATCACCCGGACGTCATCGCGCTCCAGCGCCAGATCGGTGCGCTGCGCGCGCAGGGCGGCGGCCGGGCGGCAAGTGGCGGCGGCGGCACGCCCAATCCGGCCTATCTCTCGATCAGGTCCATGCAGGCCGAGCGCGCCGCAACCGTCTCCGCGCTGCAGGCGCGCAAGGGCCAGATCCAGGCGGAGCTGAACGCCATGACGGCAAAGCAGGCCGACGAGCCGGGCGTCGCCGCCGAGCAGGAGCGGCTGGACCGCGACTATGACGTGCTCAAGACCCAATATGACAAGCTGCTGGCCGACCGCGAGGATATCCGCCTGCGCGGCGACGTGCAGAATGAGACGGACTCGGTGAAGTTCCGCGTCATCGATCCGCCCAGCATGCCGTCCGCGCCCGCCGCGCCCAACCGGCCGCTGCTGCTGATCGCGGTGCTGATCGTCGGCATCGGCGGCGGTGTTGGCGCGGCCTTCGCCATGGGGCAGCTGCGCACCACCTATGCCACCGCCGCGCAGCTGGAAAAGGCGACGGGCCTGCCGGTCATCGGATCGATCACCGAGACGGTCAATCTGGCCCAGCGTGCGCTGCGCAAGCAGCAACTGCGCTGGTTCTACGGCGCCAGCGGTGCATTGGGCGGTGTCTGCCTGCTGCTGATCGCGGTCGATTTCGTCCAGCGCAGTCTGGCCTGAGGGGAGATGGAGAGATGACGAAGCACAGCTCCATCAAGGACGGCACGCCGGCAGGATCGCTGCTGGAACGCGCGACCAACATCTATGATTTCGGCGCGGCCCTGCGCGGCAGCGCGGCGCCGAAGATCGACGTGCCCGCCGATATGCCGGTCGTCATGCCGCCGCCGGTTGCGGCACCGCAGGATGGCATGGCGGCGGACGCACCCGAAAGCGTGACGCCCGCGCTCGGCCCCTGGCCCGGCCCGGCCGAAGCCATCGATCGCGGCGCGCTGATCGAAGCGGGGTTCGTGCTGCCCGATGGCCCGGTCTCCGGCATCAGCGAGGAATTCCGCATCCTGAAGCGCGAGCTGCTGGACCAGTTGCGCGGCGGCAAGACGGCGAATGGCGGCCAACTGCTCGTCTGCTCGGCGCATTCGGGGGAGGGCAAGACCTTCTGCGCCGTCAACCTCGCGCTCTCGCTCGCGGCGGAGCAGGATGTCGAGGTGCTGCTGGTCGACGCCGATTTCGCCAATCCCAGCGTGCTTTCCGCGCTCGGCCTGCCCGGCGGCCCCGGCCTGATGGATGTGCTCGCCGATCCGTCGCTGGCGGTCGAGGATTGCGTGATCCGCACCGATATCCCTTCGCTCGCGGTGCTGCCCGCCGGGCGCCAGACGAATAACGACACCGAATATCTCGCCTCGGCCCGCACCCAGCGGCTGCTGGCTTCGTTGACGCAGGGGCGGTCGAACCGCATCGTGATCTTCGATTCCCCGCCGTTGCTCGCCGCTTCGCCGGCCGCCGCGCTTGCGGGGCATGCCGACATGGCGCTGCTCGTCGTCCGCGCCGACCGCACCAGCGAGAATGCGCTGCGCGATGCCGCCAGCCTGCTCAAGGGCTGCGGCAGTGTCCGCCTCATCCTCAACGGCATCACATTCTCCGCCAGCGGCCGCCGCTTCGGCAATTATTATGGCGGTGGCATGTGATGCGGCGGACCATCATCGCATCGGCCATGGCCACGGCCGCGCTGCTGGCCGGCGCGTCGGGGACGGCCTCCGCCCGTGGCCGCACCGAAATCGTGCCTTATCTGGAGGTCGACCAGACCGTCATCGCCAATCTGAAGGGTGGCAGCGACGATGTGCTGACCTACACCAATGTCGCGGCCGGCGTGGACGCCAGCGTCAGCACCAGCCGCGCCGCCGGCCAGGCGAGCATCCGCTACGAACATCAGTTCAGCTGGCAGGGCGACATGCCGGACCAGGACATCGTCAGCGGCCTGGCGCGCGGGCGCATCAACCTTGTCCGCAATGCGCTCAGCCTGGAAGCCGGCGCGATCGCGACCCGCATCCGCACCGATGGCGCCCGCGGCGCGTCGGGCGGCATCGGCAGCGCTATCGACGCGACGACGCAGGTCTATTCCGGCTATGTCGGCCCGACGCTCACCACCCATGTCGGCGCGCTCTCCGTCAACGCCGCCTATCGCCTGGGCTATACCCGCGTGGACGACGACGTGTCGGTGGCCGGCGCGCCGATCCAGCCGCTCGACAGTTTCGATGACAGCCTCAGCCATTATCTGACCGCCTCGGTCGGCATGCAGCCGGGCGCTCTGCCCTTCGGCTGGTCGGTCGGCGCGGGCTGGCAGCGCGAGGATGCGAGCCAGCTCGACCAGCGCTTCGACGATAAATGGGCGCGCGGCGACGTGACCCTGCCGATGACGCCGACGCTCGCCCTCGTCGGCGGCGTGGGTTATGAAAAGATCAGGATCAGCGCCCGCGACGCGGTGCGCGACACCAGCGGCAATCCGGTGATCGGCAGCGACGGCCGTTATGTGACGGACAAGAGCGCGCCGCGCCTGCTGGATTACGATCAGGATGGCATCATCTGGGATGCGGGCGTGCTCTGGCGCCCCAGCCGTCGCACCTCGCTGGAGGCGCGGGTCGGCCGCCGCTACGGCAGCTGGACCTATATCGGCAGCTTCTCCTGGGCGCCCAGTCGCGACAGTTCGCTCAATGTCGGGGTGTTCGACGCGGTCGACAGCTTCGGGCGGATGATGACCGGCGGGCTTGCGAACCTGTCCACCAGCTTCACCGCCGGCCGCAATCCCTTCAGCGGCGACCTCAACGGCTGCGCCTTCTCCACCACCGGCGGCGGCCAGTGTTTCGACGATGCGCTCAGTTCCGTCGGCACCGGCAACTTCCGCCGTCGCGGCATCGGCGCGCAGTTCGCCGTGGCGCGCGGCGCGACCAGCTACGGCATCGGCGTCGGCTATTCCCGCCGGAAATTCGTGGGCCGCGACAATGGTAACGTCGCGATCAGCGGTACGACGGATGAGAATTACTACGTCAATGCCTCGATCAGCCGGCAGTTCGACGATCGTTCGGGCATCGATGCGACCCTTTACGGCAATTATTATGTCGCTGGCCTCGCCGGGCTGGACGATGTGCTGAATGCCGGCGGCTATGTCACCTATCACCGCACCTATGGCCGCAGGCTGACCGCCACCGCGTCCGTCGGCATCGACGCGGTTGATCCCAAAAGTGCGGAAAGCGTTATCGCGGCACTGGCCCAGCTGGGCCTGCGCTACAGTTTCTAATTTCAGGTCGCCGGAACGGAGAGGCAAGCATGTACGATCAGTTCTACGGATTGCAGGGGCGCCCCTTCCAGCTGACGCCCGATCCGCATTTCTATTTCGAGAGTGCGACGCACCGCAAGGCGCTGTCCTATCTCGGCTATGGACTGGCGCAGGGTGAAGGCTTCATCGTCATCACCGGCGATATCGGCGCGGGCAAGACGACGCTGGTCGGCCATCTGATGGAAACCATCGATCCGGCCCGGCTGACGGCGGTGAAGATCGTCTCCACCCAGGTCGGCGGCGATGACATGTTGCGCCTGGCCGCGCAGAATTTCGGCATCCATGCCGATGGCCTGTCGAAAGCGCAGCTGCTGCAGCGGATGGAAGCTTTCCTTCATGCGCAGGCGCGCGCGGGTCGCCGCTCGCTGCTGATCGTGGACGAAGGGCAGAACCTTTCCGTCTCCGCGCTGGAAGAGCTGCGGATGCTGAGCAATTTCCAGCTGGGCGGGCAGGCGCTGTTGCAGATATTCCTGCTCGGCCAGCCCGAATTCCGCGACCTGCTGCGCTCGCCCGAGCTGGAGCAGCTGCGCCAGCGCGTCATCGCCACCCATCATCTGGAACCGATGATGGACAGCGAGATCGAGCCCTATATCGTCCACCGCATGACGCTGGTCGGCTGGCAGGGCAATCCCGCCTTCACCGCGGATGCCTTCGCAGCGATCCATGCGGCGACCGGCGGCGTGCCCCGTCGCGTCAACGCACTGACCAGCCGCGTGCTGCTGCTGGGCGCGATCGACCGACTTGCGACCATCGATGCGTCGGTGGTGGATGCCGTGGTGATGGACATGGACGGGGACGAGGCGGCCGAGACGAAATCGGCGCCCCCCGTCGCCCTCGATGTCGCGCCGGAACTGCCCGAAAGCCCGGTCGGCGCGCCGCTTGCCATCGCGCCCGAACCTGCGTTCACGCCGGAGCCGCAGCCCATTGCCGCCATCGCGCCGGAACCGCCGATGGAAGAGGTTGAGCCGCAAACACAGGCCCAACCCGCCGTCTCCGCCGAGGCCCATGCCGCCTTGCGCGCCGAGATCGCCGAGCTTCGCGCCGTGCTGAACGCCATCGGCAACGCGCCGCCGCCGCTCGATCCGCGCATCGATGAACTGGCAGTGCGCCTCACCGCCATAGAGGCGCGGGCGGATGAGCAGGACGCCGCGCTGCGCCGCGTGCTCGCCCTGCTGATCGACTGGGTCGAGCGCGACGATCAGGAGCGTGCGCCCGGCCATGGTCAGGTCGCCTGATCCGAAGGCCGGGGCGGGGACCGACACAAGATGCGCAACGCCATTTCCGTCGATGTGGAAGACTGGTTCCAGGTCGGCGCCTTTGAGCGCACCATATCCCGCGAAGACTGGGACTGGATGCAATATCGGGTGGAGCATAATACCGACGCGGTGCTGGCCCTGTTCGCCGAGGCCGGCGTGAAGGCGACATTCTTCACTCTTGGCTGGGTGGCGGAGCGCTATCCGGGCCTGATGCGCCGGATCGCGGATTCAGGGCATGAGATCGCCAGCCACGGCTATGATCATCGCCGCGTCTTCACCTTCACGCCAGAGGAATGGCGCGCGGACCTGCGCAAGGCGCGCACCATCATTCAGGATGCCGCCGGCCGCCGGGTGCATGGCTATCGCGCGCCCAGCTTTTCCATCGATGCCCGCACGCCCTGGGCGCACAGCATCCTGGCGGAGGAAGGCTATGCCTATTCCAGCAGCGTCGCGCCGATCCGGCACGACCATTATGGCTGGCCGGACTCGCCCCGCTTCGCCTGGCGCCCGATCGAAGACAGTCCGCTCATCGAACTGCCGGTGACGACCGCGCTGTTTGCCGGGCGCACGCTGGCGGCGGGGGGCGGGGGCTTTTTCCGCCTGCTGCCCTATGCCTTTTCGCGCTGGGCCGTCCGGCAGGTGAACCGCGAGGACCAGCGCCCGGCGATCATCTATTTCCACCCATGGGAGATCGACCCGCGCCAGCCCCGCGTGGCCGGCGCGCCGCTGCGGTCGCGCCTGCGACACTATACCAACCTGTCCGTCATGGCCGCCAAGCTGCGGCGCCTGATCAGGGATTTCGAATGGGGCAGGGTGGATGCCGTTGCCGCGGTCGAGGCGGGGCGGACGTGATGATGATCGGCCCCATCACCAGCCGCATCGCTAGCGACATCACCAGTGACAGGGCGGTGTCGCCGCTCGACCTGCGCGATGCCGCGCAGGTGGCGGAGGCCGATGCCTATGTGCGCGCCCATCCCGCATCCACGCCCTTCCACCGGACAGGCTGGATCGCGGCGGTGGAGCAGGCGACGGGCAATCGCGCACATATGCTGGTCGCGCGCGGTGCCGATGGCCTGATCGCCGGGCTGTTGCCGCTGGTCCATATGCGCAGCCGATTGTTCGGCAACGCGCTGGTTTCGGCCGCCTTCGCCGTCGATGGCGGCATCCTCGCCGATGATGAGGCGGTGGCGGGGATGCTCGCCGGCGCCGCCGAAGCGCTTGCGGCGACATTGGGCGGCCTGCCGATGGAATTGCGCGGCGGCATCGCGCCGGGTGCCGGCTGGCGCATGTCGGAAGGCGCGCATCTCGGCTTTGTCCGCCCGCTCGCGGCGGACGACGAGGCGGAGTTGCTGGCCATCCCCCGCAAGCATCGCGCCGAACTGCGCAAGGCGCTCGCCAACGAGGCGCTGCATTATGAAACCGGCACCAGCGAACGGCTGATCCGCGACCATTATCGCGTCTATGCGCAATCCGTCCGCAACCTCGGCACGCCCGTCTTCCCCCGCGCGCTGTTCCGCCGGATGCTCGCGCAATTCGGGCCGGATGCCGATATATTGGTGATCTATGAGGGCGACCGGCCGGTGTCGGCGGTGCTCAGCTTCTACCATCATGGCGCGGTGATGCCCTATTGGGGCGGGGGCATCGCGGATGCGCGGCGGCTGCGCTCGAACGAACTGCTCTATTTCCGCCTGATGGGCCATGCCCGCGTGCGCGGCTGCACCATTTTCGATTTCGGTCGGTCGAAGGCGAATAGCGGGCAGGCGTCATGGAAGAAGAGTTGGGGGTTCGAGCCGCGCCCGCTCGCCTATCATGTGCGTGAGCATGGCCCGGTGCGGGATATCAACCCCACCAGCGACCGCTATGGCCGGAAGGTGGAACTGTGGAAAAAGCTGCCGCTGCCGGTCGCCAATGCCATCGGCCCGTGGCTGGCGCGGGGGCTGGGATGATGGCCGCGCCCGGTGGGGAGATCCTCTACCTCTGCCACCGCATTCCCTTTCCGCCGGATCGGGGCGACAAGATCCGTTCGCATCATCTGTTGCGCGCGCTGGCGAAGATCGCGCCCGTCCATGTCGGCTGCTTCGCCGATGACGAACGGGATGAGGGGTTCGCGCCGATGCTCGCGCAGGTCGCCGCCAGCCAGGCGGTGACCCGGCGCGACCGCTCGCGCGCGGTGGCGGGGCTGGCCGGCCTTGTCCGCCACCAGTCGCTGCTCGTTGCCCTGTTCGATCATCCCCGCCTGCATCGCTGGGTGCAGGACGTGCTGGCCAGCCGCCCCATCGCGGCGGTCATCTGCTTCTCCGCCCAGATGGCGCATTTCGTGCCGGTGTTGCCCGCCGACATCCGCTTCATGATGGATTTCGTGGACTTCGATTCCGCCAAATATGCCGCCTATGGTGCGGAGCAGGGTGGGCCGATGGGTTGGATCAACCGGCGGGAGGCGCGGCTGCTGTTCGATTTCGAGACGCGTGTCGCGGCGCGCGCCGATGTCTCGACCTTCGTCAGCGAGGCGGAGGCGGCGCTGTTCCGCAGTGCGACCGGGCTAGGCGCCGATGCCGTGCGCGCGCTGGAAAATGGCGTGGCGCTCGATCATTTTGCGCCGGATGCCGATTTCGCGCCGCTCGATCCGGTCGAGCGGGGGCAGGGGCCGTTGATCGTCTTCACCGGCCAGATGGATTATCGCCCGAATATCGAGGCGGTGACGAGCTTCGCGCGCGACAGCATGCCCGCCATCCGCGCCGCGCATCCCGATGCGCGTTTCGCCATTGTCGGGCGCGATCCCGTGACGGCGGTGCAGGCGCTCGCCGCGCAGCCCGGCGTCATCGTCACTGGCGGCGTGCCCGATGTGCGCGGCTGGCTCGCCGCCGCCGATGTGGCCGTCGCGCCGCTGCGGATCGCGCGCGGCATCCAGAACAAGATCCTCGAAGCGATGGCGATGGGCCGCCCGGTCGTCGCCTCCACTCAGGCGGCCGAGGGCATAGACGCGGTGGATGGCGAACATCTGCTGGTTGCGGCCGATCCCGCCGGGGAGGCGCGCATGGTCTGCGCGCTGCTGGACGATCCGGTCCGTGCCCAAAGGCTGGGCGCGGCGGCCCGTGCGCGGGTGGAGGCACGCTATCATTGGGACGCAACGCTCGCGCCCCTCGCGGCGATGCTGGGGGGTGCGAAGGCATCCAGGGCCATGCGCGCCGCATGACCCGGCTCGCGCTCTCCCGAACGCTGCCGCAGGGCATTGCGGGCCTCACCGGCTGGCGCGCGCATCTTGCCGTGCTCGGCGCGCTGTGGGCCCTGATCCTCGCCGTCTTTGCGCGCGACGCCATGGCCATGGTGACGATCTGGTGGACGGCCTCCACCTTCGGCCATTGCCTGTTCATCCCCTTGCTGATCGGCTGGCTGGTGCAACAGCGTTTGCCCGGCCTGCGCCAGCTAACCCCCGCCGCATGGGCGCCGGGGCTGCTCTGGCTGGCGGCGGGCGCTTTCGGCTGGTTGCTGGGCGACGCCGCCGGGGTCGCGCTGTTCCGCCATGCCGGGCTCGTCGTCATGCTGCAGGGCGCCGTCATCGTCACGCTCGGCCCCGCCGTCTCCCGCGCGCTGATGTTCCCGATCTTCTACGCCTTCTTCATGGTCCCCTTCGGCGAGGAGATCGTGCCGCCGCTGCAGTTGCTGACGGCGCGGCTGGCGATGATCTTGCTCGATCTGTTCGCGGTCCCCGCCCATATCGACGGCATCTTCATCACCACGCCGACCGGCTATTTCGAGGTGGCCGAAGCCTGTTCCGGCGCCAAGTTCGTCATCGCCATGACCGCTTATGGCGCGCTCGTCTGCAATGTCTGTTTCCGGTCATGGCCGCGCCGCATCGCCTTCATGGCCTGCGCGCTCAGCCTGTCGGTGCTTGCCAATGGCGTGCGCGCCTTCGCCACCATCTATGTCGCGCATCTGACGTCGGTGGACGCCGCCGTCGGCTTCGACCATGTCGTCTATGGCTGGGTGTTCTTCGCCATCGTGCTGACGATCATCATGGCGGCAGGCTGGCGCTTCTTCGATCGCAGGCCCGGCGATCCCTGGTTCGATCCCGCCCGGCTGCAGGGGCGCGTAAAGGGCAGCGGAACGCTCCGTGTCATCGCGCCCTTCGCCGCGCTGCTGATCATCGCCGCGCCGCTCTGGTCGCTCGCCATGGCCAGCCAGACCGTGGCGCTGCCGCCATCGCCCATGCTGCCCGCTGTGCCGGGCTGGAGCCTCAGCGCCGAACCCATGGCTTATCCCTGGAAGCCGCGTTTCGATGGCGCCGACCATCTGCTCCAGCGCCGCTATGGCAATGCGCGGGGGCAGGTCGTGGACCTCGCCATCGCGCTGTACGACCGGCAGGAGGAAGGCCGCGAACTGGTCGGCTTCGCGCAGGGCGCAGCCGATCCGGACAGCGGCTGGACATGGTCGTCGCCCGCGCCGGCGCCGGCCCATGGCCTGGGCCAACAGATCACCGCGCCCGGCCCGGTCATCCGCCATGTCGTGACCTTCTATGCGCTGGGCGGCACGATCACGGGCAGCGCCGGCACGGTGAAGCTGGAAACCCTCAAGGCCCGGCTGCTCGGCGGCGACCAGCGCGCCGTCGCCATCCTGGTCTCCGCCGAGGAGCGGGAAGGGCGCCCGGCAGACGCCGCCATCGCCGCTTTCCTGCGCGATCTTGGGGATATCAAGGAACTGGCTGACGCAAGCGCCGGCATCCGCTAGAGCCCATTCCATGTGCGGCATTGCAGGCATCTTCCATATCGAGACGGCAAAGCCCGTCGATCCCGCGCGCGTCGCGTTGATGACCGACGCGCTCGTCCATCGCGGGCCGGATGGATCGGGCGTGTGGACCGCGCCCGGCGTCGGCCTTGGCCATCGCCGCCTCTCGATCATCGACCTTGGCGGCGGCGCGCAGCCGATGCTGTCGGCGGACGAAAGCCTGGCCGTCACCTTCAACGGCGAAATCTACAATTTCCTTGAGATTCGCGCTGAGCTGGAAGCCAAGGGCCATCAGTTCCGCACGCATAGCGACACCGAAGTCATCCTGCACGGATACCGCCAATGGGGCGAGGCCTGTGTCGACCGCTTCGTCGGCATGTTTGCCTTCGCCCTGCTGGACCGGCACGCCAATGCCCTGTGGCTGGTGCGCGACCGGCTGGGTGTGAAGCCGCTGCACTATGCCCAGCTTTCCGATGGCAGCATCATCTTCGCCTCTGAACTCAAAGGCTTGCTGGCCCATCCTCTGCTGCGCCGTGAACCCGATCCAACGGCGGTCGAGGATTATATGGCGTTGGGTTACGTCCCCGACGATGCCTGTTTCGTCGCTGGCGTGAAGAAGCTGGGGGCGGGCGAGACGCTGCGCCTCGTGCGTGGCCAGCCGATGCCGCGCCCGACCCGCTATTGGGACATGAGCTTCGCCGACCGCAGCACCGCCCGGCCCGCCGCGCTGGAGGAGGAACTGGTCGCCCTGATGCGGCAGGCGGTGCAATCGCGCATGGTCGCGGACGTGCCGCTGGGTGCCTTCCTCTCCGGCGGGGTCGACAGCAGCAGCGTCGTCGCGCTGATGGCGGAGGCGAGCCGGCAGGCGGTCAAGACCTGCACCATCGGCTTCGACGTCGCGTCGCTGGACGAGACCGCCTATGCCGACCGCATCGCCCGCCGCTTCGCCACCGATCATCGCACCCGCATCGTCTCGCCCGACGATTTCGGCCTGATCGACACGCTTGCCCATCATTTCGACGAGCCTTTCGCCGACGCCTCCGCGCTGCCCACCTACCGGGTGTGCGAACTGGCGCGCGAGGAGGTGACGGTGGCGCTGTCGGGCGACGGCGCGGACGAAGCCTTTGCCGGTTATCGCCGCCACCTCTTCCAGCATCGCGGCGAGCGGTTGCGCTCCCTGTTGCCCGCCGGCCTCCGCGCGCCGCTGTTCGGCACGCTCGGCAAATATTATCCCAAGGCCGACTGGGCGCCGCGCCCGCTGCGCGCGAAGTCCACCTTCCTCGAACTGGCGGGCGATGGCGCGGAAGCCTATGCCGCGTCGGTCGGCGTTACGCCCCATGCGGTGCGTCATCGCCTGTACAGCGCGGATTTCAAGGCGGCCATCGCCGGCCATCGCGGCGAGGATCGCTATATCGCCACGATGCGCAATGCCCCGGCGCGCGATCCGCTGGACCGCGCCCAATATGCCGACATGAAGATCTGGCTGCCCGGCGATATCCTGACCAAGACCGACAGGATGAGCATGGCCGTCGGCCTGGAGGCGCGCGAGCCGCTGCTCGACCATCGCTTGATGGAATTTGCCGGCCGCTTGCCCATCGGCCAGCGCATCCATGGCAATAGCGGCAAATATATCATGAAGAAGGCGATGGAAGCCTATCTGCCGCAGGATATTCTCTACCGCCCGAAAATGGGCTTCGTCACTCCGATCAGCGCTTGGTTCCGCGGACCGCTGGCGGGGGAAGCGAGCGCTGTCGCGGGTGGATCGGCACTGGCCCGCACCGGCTGGTTCGACCTGAAGGCGCTGGCGAAGGTGGCCGCCGATCATAAATCCGGCTTGTCGGACAATGGCCGGCTGCTCTGGCAGCTGCTGATGCTGGATCGCGCTTTGGGCCGGATTTTCGGCCTTGGCTGATGACAACATGGTTACGATTGTGTTTCATGCAATCGTCATAACGCTTTTCGCATTTGCAGCATAAAACCATTTCGGACATAAAGGGCGTGCCTTTCAGGCATCCTCTCCTAAAACTTTCAAAGGCCGGTCCTTCGGGATCGGCCTCTTTTTTATGTTAACGCTCCCGGCGGCGATGCGGATGTTCAATCCTGCGGATAATCGGCGCCCACGAAATACAACCCGTCCGGCGGGGCGTTGAGGCCCAGCGCAGCACGGTTTTTCGCGTCCAGCGCGGCCTTCAAGTCATCGCCCGTCCACTGCCCGGTGCCGACCATGGCCAGGCATCCCACCATCGAGCGCACCTGATGATGCAGGAAGGATCGTGCCTCTGCGTACACCGCAATTCGCTCGCCTTCGCGAATCACGTCCAGCCGGTCCAGCGTCTTGTCCGGGCTCGCGGCCTGGCAATGGACGGAGCGGAAGGTGGTGAAATCATGCCGCCCGACCAGATGCCGGGCCGCCGCGTGCATCGCATCGGCATCCAGTGGCCGGGTCACGCGCCAGGCCAGCCCCCGCTCCGTGGTCAGCGGCGCCCGGCGATTGACGATCCGGTACACATAGCGCCGCCCGACACAGGAAAAGCGCGCATGCCAGTCATCCGGCACGATGGCGCAATCCAGGATCGCGACCGGGGCAGGGCGCAGCAGCGCGTTCATCCCCTCCATCAGGCGAAAGGGGGTGATGTCCCTGGCCACATCGGCATGGGCGCGCATCGCAAGGCCGTGGACGCCCGCGTCGGTGCGCCCGGCGGCATGGAGCACCGCCTGCGCGCCGGTCACGGCCGCAATCGCTTCTTCGATCGCCTGCTGCACGCTCGGCCCATGCGCCTGCCGCTGCCAGCCCATGAAGGGGCGGCCGTCAAACTCCACGGTGAAGGCGTATCGGCTCACAAGGCGCTCACAGCGCGACCATGCTGCCCGCCGGCATGGCAAAGCCGCGCAGCAGTTCGCCCGGGTTCATCGCGCCCTTGCCCGCCCGCTGGATCAGTGTCGGGCGGATGCTGTGCCGGCCGCAGGCGATCAGCAGGCTGTTGTCCAGCAATATGCCCGGCGTGCCGCTCGCCTCCTCGACATGGGCGGCCAGGATGCGGAACCGCTCGCCCGCATAGGTGAAATAAGCCCCCGGCGCCGGATTGAACGCGCGCACCTGCCGCTCGATCGCATGGGCCTCATGGTGCCAGTCGATCCGGCTTTCGGCCTTGTCGATCTTCGCCGCATAGGTGACGCCATCCTCCGGCTGGGGCACCGGCGGGTTCTGTGACAGGTCGTCCAGCACCTCCACCATCAGCGCCGCGCCCGCCGCCGCCAACTCGTCGGTCAGCGCGCCTGCCGTCTTGTCCTCGATCGGGGTCACCGTCTTGGCGCGCATCGGCCCGGTGTCGAGCCCGGCCTCCATGTCCATGATGGTGACGCCGGTCACATTGTCCCCGGCCAGGATCGCGCGCTGGATCGGCGCGGCCCCTCGCCAGCGCGGCAGCAGCGAGGCGTGGATGTTGAGGCAGCCAAGGCGCGGCGCATCCAGCACCGCGCGCGGCAGGATGAGGCCATAGGCGGCCACCACCGCGACATCGGCCTCCAGCGCCGCGAACGCTGCCTGCACTTGTGTCTCCTTCAACGACAGCGGCGTGCGCACCTCTATCCCCATCGCTTCGGCACGGGCGTGGACGGGGGTGGGGCGCAGCGCCTTGCCCCGGCCCGCCGGACGCGGCGGCTGGCTGTAGACGGCGACGATCTCGTGCCCGGCCTGCGACAACGCTTCCAGCGCCGGCATGGCAAAATCGGGCGTGCCCATGTAGATGATACGCATGGCGCCCTCCAAAGCCCCAGACGCGGCGAAGCGCAAGGGCTATTGTGCCTGCGCGGGCCGCCGCCCTATGTGTCTGCCCATGGCATCGCCCGAAATCGACGCGCTCACGCAAGCGCTTTCCCACCTGCCGGGGCTTGGCCCCCGTTCCGCCCGCCGCGCCGTGCTGCATCTGTTGAAGAAGCGGGAGGCGGCGATGGCGCCGCTGCTGCGCGCGCTGGAGGCGGTGAACGAACGGCTGGAAACCTGTGCCATCTGCGGCAATGTCGACACCGTCAATCCCTGCGCCATCTGCACCGATCCGCGCCGCGATGCCCGCGCGCTGTGCGTGGTGGAGGACGTGTCGGATCTGTGGGCGCTGGATAAGTCGCGCCTGTTCCCCGGCCGCTTCCATGTGCTGGGCGGGCGGCTCTCCGCGCTGGACGGCGTGCGGCCCGAAGACCTCTCCATCGATTCGCTCATCGGCCGCGTGGCGGCGGGCGGCATCGACGAAGTCGTGCTAGCCATGAACGCCACGCTGGAGGGGCAGACGACCGCCCATTATATCGCCGAGCGGCTGGAAAGCTTCCCCATCCGCCTGACCCAGCTTGCCCATGGCCTGCCGGTGGGCGGCGAGCTCGACTATCTGGACGAAGGCACGCTGGCGCAGGCGCTCCGCGCGCGGCGGCCGGTGGGGTAGGGGGACGCTATTTCATGCTCGCCCGCAAATCCTCAAGCGGCTTTTGCGAAACCTGGATGGCGCCTCCAAGGGGGCGGTCCACGTCCAGGATCAGCACCATCGCGAGCGAAACGAGGGCAAGCAGCAGGGTGGTCGCCCCGCGATGCGGCTGCGCCCGGTTCGCCATGATATGCCCCAGCATGCCCGAAGAGAGGATGGCGTAGAGCAGCAGCATCGCCAGCACTTCATCGGGGATATGGGCCGATCGCGCGACGCCCCGGGCCGATGCGACATCGAAACTTTCATTCATCGCGACCATCAGGCCGTTTGAAAGCTGGGCCGACGGCTCCGTCCGGATGGCGACACCTGTTTCCGCCCAGAGCTTTTTCTGGATGGCTTCGGTGGCGCCGCTATCGGGAACGGGCGCCGGATCGTGCGACCAGTCTATCCGGGCCTTGGCATAGGCGCGCAGCAGGTTGCTCATGGCCATGCGATTTGGCCCTTCCAGAAGCTGCGCTCTCAGCCATGTCGTGCCGATGGCATTGGCTTCCTGGACGACAAGGTCGCGCCGCGCTTCATAACGGTTCAGCGTCAGCGAAAAGGTGAAGCCCAGCAACAGGGCGAGCAGGCCGAGGACCGCGGACAGCAGATAGTCCGGCGCGGCGGCGGCGGCGGATTTCCCCGGGTGCCGTGCCTTCATGCGCCGCTGGAGCAGGAAACCCGCCTCCATCGCCAGCAGCAGGGCGATGAGGATGCCCAATCCGACCACCGGCAACGGCAGGGTCTGTAACAATATCATTCACGATCCCCGCAAAGCCTGTTCAGCGATCGATGATGATGACAATCCGCACGGCGGGCAAGAACCACCTTTCCGCTCCGCGAACGGATCGCATGCCCCCGCCGGTCCCGCGAGCCCCGCCCGCCCTGCGAACAAAGCACGCCCGTCGTCGCGTGCCCGCTTGATATTCCGCCGCATCCCTCATATTTTATCGTCCATGGCCATCCTACCGATCCTTGAAACGCCGGACCCCCGGCTGCGCACCATCTCGACGCCTGTCGAAGCGATCGACGATGATCTGCAAAAGCTGATCGGTGACATGTTCGACACCATGTATGACGCGCCGGGCATTGGCCTGGCCGCGATCCAGGTGGGCGTGCCCAAGCGGCTGCTGGTCATCGACCTGCAGGAGCCGGAAGAGGAAGACGGCCCGCCGGTGCGCAAGCCGATGGTCTTCATCAACCCGCAGATCCTGGAAGGGTCGCAGGACATGTCGGTCTATAATGAAGGCTGCCTGTCCGTCCCCGAACAATATGCCGAGGTGGAGCGCCATGCGAGCATTCGCGCCAGCTGGATGGACCGTGACGGCCGCATCCGGGAAGAGCGCCTGGAGGGCCTGCTCGCCACCTGCCTCCAGCATGAGATGGACCATCTGGACGGCATCCTCTTCATCGACCATCTCTCGCGCCTGAAGCGGGAAATGCTGATCAAGAAGCTGAACAAGGCGCGCAAGGCCGCCTGACCCCAGGCCTGCGCCGTCCCCTTGCCAGTCGATGGCGGGGTCTGTAGGTTCTCATTTCGTTCCTGTTTTGAGAGCCTGACCCTATGGATGCCGTTGCCCTGATTCTCATCATGTTCGCGCTGATCGCGGGGTTGGTTGCCGGCTGGGTGCTGGGTGGCCGGCCGCTCGCGCCATTGCGCCGCGAGCGTGACGATGTGGCCGCGCGGCTTTCCACCGTGGAGGAACAGCGCAACGCGGCGCTGCGCGATCTGGTGGTCGAGCAGGAGCGGGCGCGGCAGGCGGCGTCGCTCGCGCAGACCTTGCAGACGGTGCAGGCCGAGCGCGAAGCGGCGCTGCGCGATCTTGCCGCGCTCCGTTCCGACCAGCAGGCGCGCGGCGAAGCCTTTGAAGCGCAGGTCCGCACGCTGATGGAGGCGAAGGAACAGCTTTCCGCCCAGTTCGCCGAACTCGCCCAGAAAGTGCTGGCCGAAGCGCAGGGGCAATTCCTCAAGCGTGCCGACGAGCGCTTCCTCCAGGCCAATGAAAAGAGCGAGGCGCAGCTCAAGATCCTGCTCCAGCCGGTCGAAACCACGCTCAAGCGCTATGAGGAAGGGCTCGGCCGGGTCGAGAAGGAGCGGGTGGACAGTTATGCGTCGCTGCGCGAGGCCGTGGAGCAGGTGCGCACTGGCCAGGGCCAGGTGCGCGACGAGACCGCGCGGCTTGTCAATGCCTTGCGCTCCAGTCCCAAGGCGCGCGGGCGCTGGGGCGAACAGTCGCTGCGCAATGTGCTGGAACAGGCCGGGCTCAGCCCCCATGCCGACTTCCGCAGCGAAGTGTCGGTCGATACCGAGGACGGCCGGCTGCGCCCCGACGTGATCGTCAGCCTGCCGGGCGGGCGCGAACTCATCATCGACGCCAAATGCTCGCTGAACGCCTATCTGGACGCGTCGGACGAGGTGGACGAGGCGCTGCGCACCGGCCACCTCAAAAATCACGCCGCCTCCATCCGCCTGCACGCGCAGCAGCTTGGCGCGAAGGATTATTGGGCGCGCTTCGGCAAGGCGGCCGACTATGTCATCATGTATATCCCCGGCGAGCATTTCCTCTCCGCCGCGCTGGAGCAGGACGAGGGGCTGTGGGACTGGGCATTCGAGCGCCGCGTGCTGTTGGCCACCCCCACCAACCTCGTCGCCATCGCCCGCACTGTCGCGGCCGTGTGGCGACAGGAAAAAATGGCCGAGGAAGCCAAGCGCATCGGCCATCTGGGCAAGGAACTGTATGAACGCCTGTCGGTCGCCTCCGGCGCGCTCAAGAAGCTCGGCACGCGCCTGAACGGTGCGGTGGGCGACTATAACGCCTTCACCGCCAGCTTTGAATCGCGCGTGCTGGTGACGGGACGCAAGTTCCGCGACCTGAACATCGAAACCGCGGACCGGGAACTGGAGGAACTGGAACCGATCGAGGCGCTGGCGCGCGAACCGTCCTCACCCGAGGCGCTGCGCGGCGTGGATGAGGCGCGGATGCTGCCGGATGCGGTGGAGTAGATACGATAGAGTTTATGCGGGGCTTTTTGGCATTCACCTGCGTCGAGGCATAGCGGTGCGTTCATCGCCAATCCAACGACCGCTCCAGCGGGGGTTCGTCTCCTTCTTACAAGCTTGACGCTGTGCAGCGCCTCGCGCCCTCGGGTGCGGGGCAGTTGCTGTCAGCGAGCAATTGCTGTCCGTATGACTATTTCGCGCAAAACTTGCTCGCTCTCATCCCAGCTACGTTCGCGCCGTTCACCGTCACGGTGGACCTTGGTGTGACAGGACTTGCACAATGCGATCAGCGCATTTCGATCCTCACCCCGTAGAACCCGAGGTCGATAATCCCGATGGTGGATTGTGTCGGGGCGTTCGCTACACGCCGCGCAACGACCGCCAGCTTTAAGCAATTCCTCCCTCCGAATTGACTTCCAGAGGGCGGAAGCTTGATACGATTTATAGGATAGAAAACCGATCGCCGGGAAGGCATCTTCCGCAAACGGGATCACGAAAGCATCTGGGTTGCGTTCGCGAAAATCGAGCTTCCAATGCATTTCTGCAAGCGCCCGCCATTTATCAGGGCGCACGGTGAATTTGCGCGCCAGGTATGGAGAGAGGTCTTCCTCACTGGGAACGGGATCGGGATCGATAGCGAACAGAGTCATTTTGGGATCATAACAGAGTTGACGGGCGAAGCTCCATAGATTGGATGGGATTCGAACCCGTGGGCGGCTTGCCCTCGCTGGCTTTCAGCGGCGCTGTTACACATGCGTTAGACAGCGGAGCACACACGGAAACGGGCAGCTTTCGCTGCCCGCACAACCCATTGCAAATGCTTGGTATTTTTGGTCGGGACGAGAGGATTCGAACCTCCGACCCCCACACCCCCAGTGTGATGCGCTACCAGGCTGCGCTACGTCCCGACCGGAGCCGCGGCATTTAGGGGCATGTTCCCAAACATGCAAGCCGAACATGATGCCTGCCCGACGCTTTTCTTGGGCGAGCCTTGGAAGGCGTCCATTGCGCTTGCACTTGGCGCCCGTTCCTCGCACATCTTGGCCCATGATCTGTCCGTGCGTCGCCCTGTGAAGCTGCTGTCCATCGCGTCGGAAATCCATCCGCTGGTCAAGACCGGCGGGTTGGCGGACGTTGCCGGGGCGCTGCCGGCCGCGCTTGCGGTGCAGGGGATCGCGGTGCGCACGCTGCTGCCCGGCTATCCGGGGGTGATGGCGGCGATTGCGGCGGGGGGCGGCAAGGGGCGGCGGGTGCATCGCTATGCCGATCTGTTCGGTGCGCCTGCGGTCATCGTCGCGGTGAAGCATGGCGCGCTCGACCTGCTCATCCTCGATTCGCCCGCCTTGTTCGATCGCCCCGGAAGCCCCTATGGCGCGTCGGCAGACCGGGCATGGGACGACAATTGGCGCCGCTTTGCCGCGCTGGCGCGGGCGGGGGCGGATATCGCGGCGGGGGCGCTGCGCGGCTGGCGGCCCGATGTCGTGCATGCGCATGACTGGCAGGCGGCGCTGGCGCTCGCCTATATGCGCTATGGCCCGGCGGCCGCGCCCGATGTGCCCGGCGTCGTCACCATCCATAATCTGGCCTTTCAGGGCGTGTTCGGCCGCGAGGTCTTCGACCGGCTCGGCCTGCCCCCCGAAGCGTGGAGCGTGGACGGCGTCGAATATTATGGCAGTGTCGGCTTCCTGAAGGCTGGCATCAGTTGCGCCCACGCCATCACCACCGTCAGCCCGACATATGCCGAGGAAATCCGCACGCCCGCCCATGGCATGGGGCTGGACGGCCTGCTCGAATCGCGCGCCGACCGGCTGCACGGCATATTGAACGGCATCGACCGGGAGGAATGGAACCCGGCGACCGACCCCGCCATCGCCCGCCCGTTCACCGCCCGCGCCCTGAGCGCGCGGGAAGGCAATCGCCGCCTCCTTGCCGAGCGCTTCGGGCTTGCGCGCGATCATGGCCCGCTGTTCGTCGTCGTCAGCCGGCTGACATGGCAGAAGGGCATGGATCTGCTGGCCGATGCGGTCGATGATCTGGTGGCGATGGGCGGCAGGCTGGCCCTGCTCGGTTCGGGCGACCAGGCGCTGGAGGGCGCTTTCCTAGCCGCCGCTGACCGGCATCGTGGGAGAGCGGGCGGGCGCGTGGGCGTGCGGATCGGCTATGACGAGGCGCTGGCGCATCTGCTACAGGCGGGCGGAGACGCCATCCTCGTCCCCTCGCGCTTCGAGCCTTGCGGCCTCACCCAGCTTTATGCGCTGCGCTATGGCTGCGTGCCGGTGGTCGCGCGTGTCGGCGGGCTGGCCGATACGGTGATCGACGCCAATGAGGCCGCGACGCGCGCCGGTGTCGCCACCGGCATCCAGTTCGCGCCGGGCGATGGCCATGCCCTGCGCCGCGCGATCAAGCGCACTATCGCGCTCTATCATGACCGGCCGCAATGGAGCGCCATGCAGCGGGCCGGAATGCGCGCCGATTTCGGCTGGGAGGCGAGCGCCGCGCGTTATGCCGACCTCTTCCGGTCGCTGCTGGCATGAACCCAGACGACCTGCCGCAGATGGGCGCGCAGGTCGGGCGCGACGGGACAGGCTTCACCATATGGTCGACGGCGCAGACGCTGACCCTCTGCCTGTTCGAGGGCGAGCGCGAAATCGAGCGGTTGGCGATGGCGCCGGACGGGCAGGGGCTGTTCAGCCTGTTCGTGCCCGGCCTTGGCCCCGGCGCGCATTATGGCCTGCGCGCCGATGGCCCCTATGATCCCGCCGCGGCCTTGTGGTTCGATCCCGACAAGCTGCTGCTCGATCCCTATGCGACGGCCATCGACCGGCCCTTCGCTTATGACCCGGCACTGGCTGCGCGCCGGGGGGAGGGGGGCGATACCGCCCCGTTGATGCCGCGCGCGGTGGTGGAAGCGTCATCGCCGCCGCTCACGCCCCCGCCGCCGGCCTTCGCGCCGGGCGAACTGATCTACGAACTCTCCGTCCGCGCCTTCACCATGCGCCATCCCGATGTGCCGGCGCATCAGCGTGGCACCATCGCGGCGCTCGCCCATCCGGCGGTGATCGATCATCTGCGCGCGCTGCATGTCTCTGCCGTCGAGTTGATGCCCATCAACGCCTGGATCGACGAGCGCCATCTGCCGCCGCTCGGCCTGCGCAATGGCTGGGGCTATAATCCGGTCGGCTATTTCGCGCTCGATCCGCGCCTTGCCCCCGGCGGTATGGCCGAATTGCGCCGTACGGTGGCGGCGCTGCACGATGCCGGCATCGCGGTGCTGCTGGACATGGTCTATAATCATGATGGCGAAAGCGACGTGCTGGGGCCGACGCTGTCGCTGCGCGGGCTCGATGCGCGGGGCTATTTCCGCCATGACGATCAGTGGCGCCTCATCAACGATGCCGGGACGGGCAACTGCATCGATTGCAACGCCCCGGTCGCGCGCTGCCTGATCCTCGATTCGCTGCGCCATTTCGCGGGCTGCGGCATCGACGGTTTCCGCTTCGATCTCGCCCCCGCGCTGGGGCGGCTGCGCGATGGCTTCGACCCGCAAGCGCCACTGTTGCGCGAGATGTTGGCCGACCCGCTGCTCGCCGACCGCATCCTGATCGCCGAGCCATGGGATATCGGCCCGGGCGGCTATCAGCTTGGCCGCTTCGATCCGCGCTTCCTGGAATGGAACGACCGTTATCGCGACGATATGCGGCGCTTCTGGCGCGGCGATCCGCATATGCTGGGCGCCTTTGCCACGCGGCTTGCTGGATCGTCCGACATCTTCGCCCATCATGGCGCCACGGCCACCCGCAGCGTCAATTTCCTCGCCGCGCATGACGGTTTCACGCTTGCGGACATGACTGCGTATGCGCAGCGCCACAACCATGCCAATGGCGAGGATAATCGCGATGGCCATGGCGAGAATTTCAGTTGGAACAACGGTGTCGAAGGCGCGAGCGTCGATCCGGCGATCGTCGCCGCGCGCCGGCGCGATGTGAAGGCGCTGCTCTCCACCCTGTTCCTTTCGCGCGGCACGATCATGCTGACCGCCGGCGACGAATTCGGCCGCAGTCAGCAAGGCAATAACAATGCTTATGCGCAGGACAATGAAATGACCTGGCTGGACTGGGAAGGCCGCGACCGGGAGATCGAGGCGCATGCCATGGCACTGGCCACCCTGCGCGCGGACATCCCGGCGCTGCATGGGACAGGCTGGCTCGCCGGGGAGGATGTCGCCTGGCTGCGCCCGGATGGTGCGATGATGGCTCCGGTGGACTGGGAAATGGCCGAGGGGTCCGTGCTGACGCTTTATCACCGAGAGGAGGGGGTGGCGCTCTGCTTCAATCGCGGCGTGAACGATGTCACCTGCGAAACACCCATCGGCCCGGTGGTCGTGGCCGCCCGCAGCGTCGCCATCCGGCGAAAATCATAGTGCTGACAATGCTTGCTGCGCGCGCCAAATCAGGCGCAAAAATAAATGATTGGGGGTAGAGGATTCGAACCTGGAATAATTCTCCATCAAACACACGGAAATCCCCGGTTCTTGCAGGGTTGCAACGCCTATGTGCATGGCCTGTGTGTCAGTGTCCGGTGCCTTTGCGTGCAGGCGGTGGACAGCGTATCGGTCAGCGTCTGCCGCGCCTTCCAGACCTCCGCAGCCTTCTGCTGATGCGCTCGTGGCATGGGCGCCGACACCCCTGCTGGGATTTCTCATCTGGGTCTGCTGGGACTGCCCGGCGGTTCGTGTGTCACTGAATAGCACGCGCCTTTCGAAGTCGGTGAACTTCGTTTCGACGTCGTCGCTGATCGAGGACAGCAGCGATACCAGGACCTCCGCGATCATCGCGTGCGGGCTGGCGGCATTCCTAGGGGCGATCAAGGAGGGTTGAATTTCCGACGGCCATTGACGTGCTCCCCATTTCTCCTCCGGTCATAACTGGAGTCCGGGGTTATCATCGTGCCCTTGCGGGCGGGG